>NZ_DAMBJX010000046.1:0-22758 GCF_032067225.1 Brevundimonas vesicularis
TGTCCAAACTTTCTTTCAGATCGTCAAAAAGCCGCTTCCCTCCCCGGAAGGGTTTGGCTATACGGCCGCTTCCTCAGTCGGGGCCGCCGTAGCTCAGTGGTAGAGCGCATCCTTGGTAAGGCTGAGGTCGTGGGTTCGATTCCCCCCGGCGGCACCATCTGAGACTTGAAAAGGCCCGGCTTTCGCCGGGCCTTTTTGATTTCCAGATCGGACAAAAAAGCCTTCAGTCGTAGCCGTACAGGCCGCGGCGATAGGGATCGCGGTCATTCGCGTCCCCGTCCTTGCTCCAGCTGAACCCCATAGACATCGACTTGGTCGTGGTGTCGGCCCCATAGCCTCGACCGCGCCAGCCGCCGCCATAAGGCGAGTAGAAGCCCGGTCCGCGCAGACCATAGCCGCCGTAGCCATATCCCCAAGGTTCATTGCGGCCTTCGCGGTAGGCTAGGTCCAGGCGGCCGTTCTCGCCGACGGGCAAGGAAACCGCCGCGCCATAGCTGCGATAGCCGCCGGTGCCGATCCCGGCCTCGACCATGCCATGCATCTTGCGCTCGGCCGGCGCGCCCGGCTCTGCGCTTTCGTCAAAGCTGGCGCCGGGCGTGCGCGCGCTGATCCAGTTCTGGATCTGCTGTTCGGTGGTCATGCCGTGTGGGGCGGCGTCCTGAGCCGTCGGCGCAGTCAACGACGCCTCAGGCGCCGCCGCCAGGGCCTGGGCCAGGGTGGGCGCGTTTGTCGGCGCCGTCGTCACCACGCCGTCCGGATCACCGTCCGACGCCGCCAAAGCCACACCCGCCAAGAGACTTGCGATCAGCATAGGCCACCTCCGTTCGACATCATCCTAGCACAGCGATTGAGGCCAAGGTCAGGCGATGCCGTCGCCGCGGTTCAGGGGGTCCGGCAAGGCGTCGCCCTCGGCTACGAAACTGAGCGCGACCGAGTTGATGCAATAGCGGTTTCCGGTCGGCGGCGGGCCGTCGGGGAAGACGTGACCCTGGTGGCTGCCGCACCTGGCGCATTGGGTCTCGATCCGGATCATGCCGTAGCTGGTGTCGCGGATCGCGTGGACGTGCGCTTCATCGACCGGTTGGGTGAAGCTGGGCCAGCCGGTGCCGCTTTCGAACTTCGTTCCGCTCTTGAACAAGGGCAAGCCGCATTCGCGGCAGCAGAACACGCCGGCTCGCTTCTCACCCAGCAAAGTGCCGCAGAACGGGGCCTCCGTGCCATGAGACAGCAGGACGCGCTTTTCCTCAGGATTCAGATCGGCTTCGAGCCGGGCGCGTTCTTCGGCGTTCGGCGGGGCCAGGTCATAGCCCGACGGCGAACAAAGGGTTTTGGAGGTTTGGGCGATATCGGTCATGGACTGCAAATAAGAAGGGCGGGCCAAGGGTTCCACCCCCTGCCCGCCCCTCGTTCATTCGACCGACCGTTCCTTATTGGAACAGCATGCCCACCCAGGCGCGCACGGCCGCTTCGTCCGTCGCAGAGCCGGTATAGGCAAGGCCCTGCGCCGGGGTGAAGGGCCCATCGTTGCCGCGCTGACGCGTCGTCCAGGCCTTATGACCATAGGTCAGCTCGGCATAGTTCGAAGGCAGGCGCAGCACAGTCGGCTCGATGAAGATCGAGTCCTCGGCGGTCACTGATCCGGCCAGGCGCACGTTCGGCAGGCGCGTCAGCAGGTCCAGCGTATCCAGGCACCCGCTAGTGCAGCCGCTGTCGACCAGGACCACGACCGGACCCGCCACAGGGTTTGCTGCGCCCGTGTCCGCCACCGAAGGACGGCCCGGCATGGTGAAGGTCGGCTGATTGGCGGCCAGGGCCGAATCGAAGGCGGCGACGATTGCCTGGGTCTGTTCGATCACCGGGCCGGATTCGGCGACGAAGCGCGGATCGGCCTGCATGCGCGCTAGGGTGTCGGCGAACCACTGACGGTTCGCGGGCGTGGCGCGGTAGGTGATCGAGCCGGCTTCAGGCTGACGGCTGACGGTGAAATCCGGCGTCCAGATGCGGTTGGCCAGCCCATAGCCCTTGCCCGTCGCATTCAGCGAAGCGCCGTTTGCGCCGCGCAGATCGATGACCAGACCCTGCGCGCCGCGAATGGCGGGCAGTTGGGCTTCGACAGCGGCGTAGAAGGCGTCCCATCCGGCGTCGTCAGCCAGGGTGTGAACGTTGATCCACGGACGGCCGTCGACCGTCTCGACCGACAACGGATTGGCGCCCGGCGTATAGACGGTGGCGCGATAGGCGGCTTCCAGGCTGGCGGCGTCGGCCGGCTGGGGCTGCATCTGGAAGTCACGATCGCGACGCCCGACCTTAAAGGTGCACAGCGACGGAACGCCGCCGGTGAACGGGTTATTGCGGTTCCACAGCAGATAGGGGGCGGTGCGGACACGTCCGGCTTCCGTCGTGAGGTCGCCTTCCCAGCGGTCCAGCCGCTCTTCGGCCAACTGAGCGGCGGTCTTGTCGCCGCATTTGACCAGGGTCGCGCCGAGCGGCGGCACGTTGCGAACGCCGGGCTTCACGTAGGAGACGACATATTCGCCGTTGCGCCACGCCGTGGTCACACCCGGCCAGCTGGTCGCGAAGAAGGGGCCAAGGCCTTCATAGGTCGGGCGAATCGCGATGTTCGAATCGCGGAAGCCGTTGGCGTAGTAGCGCATCAGATAGGCGTGGCTGTCGCCGCTGTTCACGCGTCCGACCTTGCCTTGCGCATCGGTCAGGCCGGCATCGATCCAGCTGCGAAACGCTTCGCTGGGCGCGCCGGGAATCACGGCGGCGGGGTGGTTGGCGGCCAGGGCGTCATGCGCGGCTTGGAGGTCTTGCTGCGCCAGAGCGCGAAAATCCTGCGCGACAGCGGCGCCGGCGGCGACGGTCAGCGACAGAACGGCGGCCGATGCGGCGGCGATCATTCGGTTCATGGGGTTTCCTGCGGCCTTTGATTTCAAGCTCGTGGGAAAGGTTAAACCCCATGCGTCCGGCGCTTGCCAACCCCGCCGCGCGGGATTTCGCCCGATTGTCACATGGGCTGCGGCGATGCGGCGCGCGTCAAAGCGGCGCCTGCGCCTCGACCGCTGCGCCGAAGATCCGATCGAAGCTGGGCCTCAAGGCTTCGTCCGCCTCGTCCATCGTCGCCAGAACGCCGAGATCGACCAGGCTGGTGACGCCGTGTTCCTGAATGCCGCAGGGGACGATGCCGCCGAAATGATCCAGATCCGGCTCCACGTTCAGGCTGATTCCATGGAAGCTGACCCATTTGCGGACCTTGACGCCGATGGCGGCGATCTTGTCCTCGCGAGACCAGCCCGCCCCCTTGCGCTCGACCCACACGCCCACGCGCCCCGGCCGGATGTCGGCCTTGACACCGAACGTATCCAGGGCGCCGATCAGCCACAACTCAAGCCCGCGCACGAAACACCGGACGTCCTTGCCGCGCCGATTCAGGTCCAGCATCACATAGGCTACGCGCTGTCCCGGGCCGTGATAGGTAAACTGTCCACCTCGCCCCGTGCGATGCACCGGAAACCGGCCGGCATCCAGAAGGTCGTCGTCCTTGGCCGAGACGCCGGCTGTGTAGAGCGGCGGATGTTCCAGCAACCAGACCATCTCATTCGCCTCGCCGGCCGCAATGGCGGCGACGCGCGCCTCCATGAAAGCCTCCGCGGCCGCATAGTCGACGTAGCCTTTCGACACGGCCCATTCGACCGGTCGGCCATCGTCGAGACGCAGTTTCTGAAGGGACGGGCTTAACGGCTCAGCAAGCATGACGCTTCAATGTGGTCGCCAGGGCGTTTCTGCAAGAGACGGCCCTCCAGTGAAGAGAGCTTTACGTGACCCAGATCAACGCCGTCGATGTCGAAATCTCAGTCGTGCTGGGTCGCTCGGTGCTGCCGATGTCGCAACTGCTGCGCATGGGTCGCGGCGCGGTGATTCCCCTGGACGCTGCAGAGGGCGACGAGGTCTGGATCCTGGCCAACAACTATCCTGTCGCGCGCGGCGAAATCGAGATCCGCGACGACCGTATCGCCATCACCGTCACCCGCCAAGCGGACGTGTACGACTTCATGGCCGGGTCGGCCTGATCAGTCAGTGACGAGGGGCGAGTGACGAGTGGCGAGTGAACGCATTGTGCTTTCCGTCGCCAAACCATGGTCGCGACGTCGCTTAGAATCGCTTTGATCTCCTCGCCACTGACCACTCGTCACTCGCCACTGAATTCGCCCCTTTCCTTTTCCAACGGCTTCGTCTATTCGCCGCCGCTCCGATGCGAGCGGTCGTGGCGGAATTGGTAGACGCGCAGCGTTGAGGTCGCTGTGGGGCAACCCGTGGAAGTTCGAGTCTTCTCGACCGCACCATCTGGCTAAACAGGGCGATTCATCGGCTAAGTACGGCTGGACATTCTACCAAGGGAGGCGACCACGTGAGCACCACGGACACCGCCTTTGCTCCAGACGAGACGCTCGATAACGAAGACCACGCCGCCCTGGACGAGGACTATGTCCTCACCCCGCAATTCGTCGAGAAAGTCGTGGACGCCGCCGACGACGGCGACGGGATGCGGCTGCGCTCTCTTCTGGAAGACCTGCACCCGGCCGACGTCGCCGACCTGATGGGCTTTCTGACGGCGGAACACCGCGCCGTCGTCGTGCTGTGGTTGCCGCCGGAGCTTCTGGCAGAAACCCTGCCCGAGCTGGACGACAATATCCGCGAAGAGGTGCTGGAGCGGGTCCCGCACGGCACCCTGGCCGAGGCGCTGCAGGAACTGGATTCCGACGACGCCGCCGCCGTCGTCGAAGACCTGGAAGACGACCAGCGCGAACGCGTTCTGGCCGCCATGCCCGAAGTCGATCGCGCCGCCATCGAAAGCAGCTTGGGCTATGCGGAAGAGTCCGCCGGCCGCCTGATGCAGCGCGAGGTGATGGCCGCGCCCCAGTTCTGGAGCGTGGGCGACACCATCGACCACATCCGCAAACAGGGCGACGACCTGCCAGAGCTGTTCTTCGACATCTATGTCGTCGATCCGCTGAACCGTCCGGTCGGCGGCGTGCCGATCAGCGGCCTGCTGCGGGCCGCCCGCACCGTCGCCCTGACCGATCTGATGGAGCCGATCAACGAGATCGCCGTCGATCAGGACCAGGAAGAAGTCGCCTACATCTTCGAGAAATACCACCTGATCTCGGCACCCGTCGTGGACGCGGCCGGTCGGCTGGTGGGTCAGATCACCGTCGATGACATCGTCAACATCATTCAGGAAGAGAACCGCGAGGACATCCTGCGTCTGGCCGGTGTCGCCGACGAGGACCGCGGTTCGTCCGTGCCCGAGATCGTGCGCGGTCGCGTGCCCTGGCTGGCGATCAATCTGGCGACGGCGGCGCTGGGCGCCAGCGTCATCGGCCTGTTCGAGGCCACCATCCAGCAGATCGTCGCCCTCGCCGTGCTGATGCCGATCGTCTCGGCCATCGGCGGCAACGCCGGCACCCAGGCCCTGACCGTGACTGTGCGCGCCTTGGCGACGCGCGAGCTGAACAGCTCGAACGCCCCGCGCACCTTCTGGCGTGAAATGATGGTCGGCCTGGCCAACGGCCTGATCCTGGCCCCCCTGATCGGCATCGCGGCCGGCTTCTGGTTCCGGGACGAAGACTGGAAGATCGGCCTGGTGATCGGCGCGGCCATGATCCTGAACCTGCTAGTCGCCGCTTCGATCGGGGTCCTGACGCCCCTGACCCTGTCCAAGCTGAAGTTCGACCCGGCCGTGTCCTCGGCCGTGTTCGTCACGGCGACCACCGACTTCTTCGGCTTCTTGATCTTCCTTGGTCTGGCCACACTGGTGCTGCTCTAGACACGACGCGGACGATCCGGCGCGGCCCTTGCTGGGAGCGATGCGAGCGCCGCGCGCCTGTTTCCAATTGGGTCAACTGTGTCTGACGTCCTCCCCAAACCCAGCAAGGTGTCCCGCGAGGGCGTCCTGCTGATCAAGAGTTTCGAAGGCTTCCGGCCTCGGGCCATGCAGCGCAGCGACGGTCGCTGGGTCATCGGCTATGGCCACACCCAGTCGGCCCGCGAGGGCGCGAGGGTGTCCGAGGCCGAGGCCGAACTGCTTATGCAATACGACCTGATCCCGGTCGTGCAGGCCGTGACCGATCATGTCCGCGTTCCCCTCAACCAGCATCAGTTCGACGCCCTGGCCAGTTTCGCCTTTTCCATCGGCGCTGACAGGTTTGCCGCCTCCGACGTGGTCGAACAGTTGAATGCGGGGTCTGCCCGGCAGGCGTCGGCGTCTTTGAGCGCCTGGGCCGATGAAGCCGCCGCAGAGACGCCAACCCGTCGTCGTTCCGCTGAACACGCGCTGTTCAACGCCGCACCCGGCGCGCCGGTTACCTTGGCGGATCTTTTGGCCGCGCCCCTGCCGTCTCCTTTCGAGACGGATGAACCGACCCTCCCCGCCGTCGACGGCGCCCTGGATGAAGCCGTCGCTCCCTTCCCGGCGCAAGACGGCGCAGCGCTGGCTCAAGCGACCACCGCGCCTCAGCCGCACGCCGTCTATGCCGCGACGGCTGTCGGTGCGCTCCCGGACGTCGTGCCGTTGACCGGGCAATCGGAGACCGTCTCCGTCGCTGCGCCGATCATCGCGGCCAACGACATCCACGCGCCGGTTGAGGCCAAACAGCCTGAGACGCCGTCGGGCTTCGCCGATGCGCAAAAGACCAGCGTGGTGCTGACCGCGCCGGGACTGGCCGAAGCCACGTCCGGCGACAGCGCCGCCGCACCGGCCATTGAGGGTGACACGGCATCCAGCGAAGACGTGCTGAGCACGCGTGAGGTCGTGGCCCGCGCTCGGGCCAGGCGGCGCTCGGGCCTGGGGGAAACCCTGACCTTCGTCATCATGGGCGGCCTAGGCGCCCTGTGCCTCGGCGTCGCCATGGCCGCCTTTCGCCGCGCGTCGATATCGAACAGCAACGACACCGCCACGGTCGCCTGGGTCCTGATCCTGGTCGCCGCCGCCTGCCTCGGGGTGTCGGGCTACAACTGCTATCGGCGCTGGGGACGGGCTGACCGCGTCTGACAGCGCTTGGCGAAAGGCCGTGCGCGATGCTACGCCCTAGCGCATGAGCATTCCCTTCGCGCCCCAATCCATGGAATTCGGCCTTGGCGATAACGCCGACGCCATTCGCGACACCACCGCCCGCTGGGCCGCCGATCGCCTGGCCCCGCTGGCCGCCGAGATCGACGAAAAGAACGAGTTCAAACGCGAACTCTGGCCCGAGATGGGCGAATTGGGCCTGCATGGAATCACCGTCGAAGAAGAGTTCGGCGGCCTTGGCTTGGGCTATCTCGAACATGTCGTCGCCATGGAGGAAGTGTCGCGCGCCTCGGCCTCGATCGGCCTGAGCTACGGCGCCCACTCCAACCTGTGCGTTAATCAGATTCGGCGCTGGGGCACGCCCGAGCAGAAGCAGAAATATCTGCCCAAGCTGATCAGCGGCGAACATGTCGGCTCGCTGGCCATGTCCGAGGCCGGGTCAGGCTCCGACGTCATGTCGATGCGCACCCGCGCCGAAAAGAAGGGCGATCGTTACGTCCTGAACGGTACCAAGTTTTGGATCACCAACGCCCCTCACGCCGACACACTGGTCGTCTATGTCAAGACCGATCCGGACGCCGGATCAAAGGGTTGCACCGCCTTCCTGATCGAAAAGGGCATGAAGGGTTTCAGCGTCTCCAAGAAGCTGGACAAGATGGGCATGCGCGGCTCGGACACCGCCGAACTGGTGTTTGAGGACTGCGAAGTGCCTGAAGAGAACATCATGGGCCCGCTGGGTGGCGGCGCCGGCGTGCTGATGAGCGGCCTGGATTATGAGCGCGCCGTTCTGGCCGCCGGTCCGCTCGGCATCATGCAGGCCGCGCTGGATGTGGTTCTGCCCTACGTCCGCGACCGCAAGCAGTTCGGCAAGCCGATCGGCTCGTTCCAGCTGATGCAGGGCAAGATCGCCGACATGTATGTCGCCCTGAACAGCGCCCGCGCCTATGTCTATTCGGTCGCTCGCGCCTGCGACGCCGGCCTGACCACGCGCTACGACGCGGCGGGTGCGATCCTGCTGGCGTCCGAAAATGCGGTGAAGGTGACGATGGAGGCCGTTCAGGCCTTGGGCGGCGCCGGCTACACAAAGGAATGGCCGGTCGAACGGCTGGTCCGTGACGCCAAACTCTATGACATCGGCGCCGGCACCAACGAGATCCGCCGCTTCCTGATTGGACGGGAACTGCTGGGCGGCTGACGATTTTTTTCTCGCGAGGAGACAGCCCATGCCCGCCAAATCCGCCGCTCAGCAAAAGGCCGCCGGCGCCGCCCTGTCGGCCAAGCGTGGCGACACGCCGAAGTCGAAGCTGAAGGGCGCGTCCAGGTCCATGGTCGAGTCCATGACGGAAAAGCAGCTGGAAGACTTGGCGAAGACCAAGCGCAAGGGCAAACCTGACCACGTGCAGGACTGAGACACAGTCGATTTATCTGATCGCCTGTCCGTTCTGTAAGTGGCGATCCGCGCGCCGACCGCCTAGATGGGCGCAATCTCCAGCCGAGCGCCCCGCCTGATGCCCGCCCAACCGCCCCCGAACGACGACCTGCGGCGGTTCTCCGACGTCCTTGAAGATCTCGGCCACGCCCACGAACCCAAGCTGACCATGGCCGAACTGGTCGCTTCGTTCGGCGAGCGCGGATTCGGGGCCATGATCCTGATCCTGTCGCTGCTGGCGCTCCTGCCCTGGCCGCCCGGCGGCAAGGCGGTCTTCGCCGTGCCGATCATCCTGATGTCTCTGGAACTGGCCTTCCAGAGACAGAGCGTGTGGCTGCCGCGCTGGATGTTGAAGGCCTCGGTGTCCCGCGCCGCCTACACGTCCTTGATCGCCACGCCGTTCGCAGCCCCTTCCTGGCTGCGTCGCTGGGTGCTGTCGGCAAAGGTGCGGATCGCCGGGCGCCGCTACATCTTTTCCGACGGCGTGAGGCGCGCCGTTCGCAGACGCCCGAATGGCCTGAGCGTCCTGAAGATGGTCCGCGCCATCGAACGCTTGACCCGCCCTCGCCTGCCGCTGCTGACCGGCGATGTCGCCGACACCTTCACAGGCTTGGTCTGCGTGGTGCTGGCCCTGATCATGGCCTTGCCCATCCCGTTTGGAGACGCCCTGCCCGGCATCGCCCTGGTTCTGTTCGCCCTGGGCATGATGCAGCGCGACGGGGTCGCCATCCTGCTCGGCGTCGTCGCCACCGCAGCCAGCGCTCTTTATCTGTTCCTGATCTGGGCGACGGTAGTTGAGGTGGCCCAGCACGTGACCGGCTGGTTCGCCAAACTGCTGCACTGACTGCGACAAAAAGGGCCGCCGGGTTTCCCCGACGACCCTTCATTGCCTGACCGTGAACGGTCCGGCCGCAACTCAGTCTGAAAGGCTCAGACCAGGCCCTCTCCGAGGACCAGGGTCGCGGTCGCCGCTCGCGATTGATGACAATGAGACACTGGATCACCTCCTTTCGACTGTTGAACAGGGAGGTGAAACATAAGACTGCTCAACGCCTTGCGCCAATGGGCTTCGCGCTTTCGTGAACGCGTGCCGGTTTACTGCGTCGGCGACGCCCCGCCGGACAGGCCCTGCATGATCATGCGATTGATATCGATCAGATCCTGAAAGCTCTCTTCGCCCCGCATGATCGCCGAGGAATGGCGATTGATGAACAGGCTCAGTGAAATGATCTGCGCGCGCATCGGAGCGCCCAGGGCGTTGCCTGCATCGCTGCACTCGCCGGCCAGCGTCGACCAGAGGCGCCGGTTCCAGTCCAGCGCGTCGATACGGGTGGCGATGTCGGATTCGTCGACGGTCGAGGCGTGAACCAGAGCGCGCGTGACCTGACCGAACAGACGGTACTCCAGGTCGCGCGGGCTCTCAGCCCTCGCTGTCGCCGCTGTGTAGGCCTGAAGCGACATTCAGCACTCTCTCTTCATACTCGACAATCTTACGCGCCGACATCAGGGCCTTGTAGTATTCGCGCGCCAGCACATGACGCGAGGCCGAGACGCATTCGGCCAGGATGTCCGGGTTCTGCGTCGCGCCCATGAATTCGGTGATCCGCAGAGCGAGTTCGTCGAAGAACTTCGACGCCGAACTCTCGTCCAGATACATCATCATGATCGGGAAATAGATGCGGCGTGCGGGCGTGGTGACGTCCTCAGCCTGCATGATGTCCTTCTCGCGCAGGACGCTGGCGCGATTTTGAAGGATCAGCACGCCGCGACGATCGCCGTTCTGGACCACGGCGCCATTCAGAACGAACTTTTCGCCGGGTTTCAGCGACAGCTTCAAGGCCATTGAGGACCGTACTCCAGTCGTGGTCGAGCCGGTCGCGCACGACAGCTCCGAGTGAATCAGACCCTACCCCGGCATCGGTTAACCATCCCTTGTGAGATCGATCCGCTGGAACGCGTATCGTCGCCGTTGCGTTGGCTTGTCGAAGAGGAGACGACCATGCCGGACAACGACTATCAGGACGATCAGGAACAGTCTGAGACGTTCGACGAAACCCATCTGGACGACGAGGGCGACGGCGAATTTCTGCTGGATGAAGCCGACCAGGTGCTGGACGTGACCCAGGCCGATGGCGACGCCGACGACGAGGATTTTGACGAGGACGCCGAGATCGATCTCGACGACCAGTTGGCGCTCGACGGTATCGAACGCGAAGCCGACGCCCTGTTGGGCGTCGATGGCGAAAACCGCGATCAGATCGACGCCGAAGGCGGGCCTGCGTCAGCACCAGACGAAGTCGAGCTCGTCTATTCGGGCCTGATGGAAAACGAACGCGGCGCGCAGGCCAGCGCCGCCCATTGGGAGGCCAAACGGCTCTCGGATGACGACATCACGGACCTGGGATACGGCCCGGACGGCGATCAAGACGCTCCGGCGCGATAAGGAGAGAACGACATGACCGACGACAAAGCCCGTCACGACGCGTCGCCCGACGCCCCGCACGCCAAGCGCACGACCTCGCAGGACGGCGTGCCGGACCAGCTCGACAAGATCGACAAGTCCGAAAGCCGCCAAGAAGCGCTGGTCGATGAAGGCTTGGAAGAGACCTTTCCCGCCAGCGATCCAGTCTCGGCCAAGCGCATCACCTGATCGCTGTTCACGACGCAAGTGATCCGCTAACCCACTCCGTGGAAACACGGAGTGGGTTTTTCTATGAACCGTTTCGAAGGCACGGACCGTTATATCGCCACGAGCGACCTCAAGGTCGCGGTGAATGCCGCGGTCGCACTGGAGCGTCCCCTGCTGATCAAGGGCGAGCCCGGCACAGGCAAGACGGTCCTGGCCTATGAGATCGCCAAGGCCTTCGATGCGCCGTTGATCACCTGGCACGTCAAATCCACGACTAAGGCCCATAACGGCCTTTATGAGTACGACGCCGTCAGCCGCCTGCGTGACAGCCAGTTGGGCGAGGAACGCGTGCATGACGTCCGCAACTACCTGAAGAAGGGCAAGCTGTGGGAGGCCTTTACCGCCCCTGCCCGTCCCGTCCTGCTGATCGACGAGATCGACAAGGCCGACATCGAGTTCCCGAACGACCTGCTTCAGGAACTGGATCGGATGGAATTCTACGTCCAGGAAACGGACGAGACGATCCGCGCCGAAGTTCGTCCCATCGTCATCATCACCTCCAACAACGAGAAGGAACTGCCCGACGCCTTCCTGCGGCGCTGCTTCTTCCACTTCATTCGCTTCCCCGACGCCGAGACCCTGTCCGCGATCGTCGACGTGCACTTCCCCGGCATCAAACCGCGCCTGGTGTCCGAGGCGCTGAAGACCTTCTACGAAATCCGCGACACGCCGGGCCTGAAGAAGAAGCCGTCAACCTCGGAGCTTCTGGATTGGCTGAAGCTGCTGCTGGTCGAGGATATCGATGCTGAGACCCTGCGTGAGAAGACGCCAAACAAGCTGATCCCGCCGCTGCATGGCGCGCTGCTCAAGAACGAGCAGGACGTGCATCTGTTCGAACGTCTGGCCTTCCTGAACCGCCGCGAAGGCTCGCGCCCCGGCGGCTGACCCTGTGATTACCGCGATTTCACTGGATCACGCGGCCGCAGCGGGCAGAATGGAGGCCAAGAGAGGTTCGACCATGCGTCATATCCTGCTTTATCTAGCCCTCAGCGCCAGCCTGGCCGCCTGCGACGGCGACAACTCCGTCCGCATCACCACCACCTCGTCCAGCGACGATCAGGGCGCAGGCGTATTAAAGGTGATCGACGCCCTGCAATGCCCCGACAATCTTGGCGTTCTGACGCGAAAGGGCCTGGCGGCGGCGGGCGGCGCGAACTGCGTCTATGGCGGCCCCAAGGGCGCCGACGTCGTGCTGCATCTGGTCAAGCTGGACGGTCGCTCCGTCGATGACGTCCTGCGGGACTTCGAAGCGCGCGCCAGCACCGATCTGCCCCATACGGTCGCGCGCTTGGCCCCGGGCGCAGGCGATGCGCCGCCGCCTCCGCCATCGATCGAGGCAGGCGATACGACTTCCGTCCAGGCGCCTGGGGTCGACATAAAGACGCGCGGCGAGGACGCCTCAGTCCGCCTGCCGGGCCTGAAGATCGAGACCCAGGGCGATAATGCCAGCGTCCGCATCGGCGGCATCAACATACAGTCCAAGGACGGACAAAACGTCCGCACCGAAACCTCGATGGTCAGCGTAGACGCCAACGACAACTCCACGCGCGTGCGCACCCGTGCGCCGGGCGCGGCGACGCGCATGACCTATATCCTGGCTGACGATCAGCCCGGCGATGCGGGCTGGCGCCAGGTCGGCTTCGAGGCGCGCGGGCCCAGCGGCGGTCCGATCGTCATCGCCGTGGTCAGGTCCAAGGATCGCCGAAACGACGGCATTTTCGACGACGCCAAGGAACTGGTCACACTGAACGTCGGGCGCTGACGCGGCGATTTCCTGCGCCGTCTGGTCCCTCCCGCTTGATCCCGGCGCGTCTTTGCGTCACCTGACCAGCCGACAAGCGATCAGGACACGCGATTTGGCCGAGCGCCCCACCAAGAAGAACGCCCCCCGCGCCTGGCAGCGCATGCTGTCCGGTCGTCGCCTGGATCTGCTGGACCCGTCGCCGTTCGACATCGAGATCGAGGACATCGCCCACGGCCTGGCGCGCGTCGCGCGCTGGAACGGTCAGACCATCGGCGAGCACGCCTTCTCGGTCGCCCAGCATTCGTGCGTGGTCGAAGAGATCGCCGCCCACATCAAGCCCGGCCTGGATCCGAAATGGCGTCTGGCCGCCCTGCTGCATGACGCCTCGGAATACGTCATCGGGGACATGATCTCGCCGTTTAAGGCGGCGCTCGGAGCCGGTTATAAGGATTTCGAGGCCAAGCTGGAAGCCGCGATCCATCTGCGCTACGGCCTGCCGCCCAAGACGCCGCAAACGATCAAGACCCTGATCAAGAAGGCCGACAAGGCCTGCGCCTTCTTCGAGGCGACGCAGTTGGCGGGTTTCACCGAAAAGGAATCGCTGGGCTTCTTCGGCAGCCCGCCCAAGGGTTACAGCCTGACGATCGAACCTCAACCCGCGCCGGTCGCCCAGGCCCGTTATCTGGAACGCTACCGTGTCCTGGCTGGCGCTGTCGGCCTGATCCCCGCCGACGACGCATGGCACACGGAATAACACGATGACCCAGGGGGCGGAGGATGGCGTTCGCATCGGTCTGTCGGCGGTCGTGATGACCTTGAAAGACCGGCAGGCCGTCGTCCTGACGACCCCGACCGAGGACGGTTCGCGGGCCCTGCCCTTCGGGCCGTTTGATCCCGTGCGCGACCGCACCTTCGAGCGCGCCCTGCGGGATTTCGTGACCGCCCAGACCGGGTTTCGGCTCGGCTTCGTCGAACAGCTCTACACCTTCGGCGACGCGGGCCGCGCCTCGCCCCGTGCGACGCCCGGCCCTGGCCGGCACAGAGAGGTCTCCGTCGGCTATCTGGCCCTGACGCCCGACGCCGCGGAAGGCCAGACCCACGACGCCCGCTGGGACGCCGTGTTCGAGTTCTTTCCCTGGGAAGATCGGCGCGGCGGTCATGATGCACGAATTACGGAAGGTCTGCACGCTTGGGCCGATGGCGACGAGCACCGCCTGGCCCGTGCCCGCGCCCTATTCGCCCTGACGCCCGATCACCGCTGGAACGAGGAGCGGGTCCTGGAGCGCTATGAACTCCTCTACGAGGCGCGTCTGGTCGCCGAGGCATGGCGCGACGCCGACCTGTCGCCCACGCAGCCCATGCCGGGCCGCATCATGTCCTCGGATCACCGGCGCATCCTGGCGACCGCGCTCGGCCGCCTGCGCAGCAAGTTGAAATACCGCCCGGTCCTGTTTGATCTGACGCCTGGCGTCTTCACCCTGTCTGAACTCCAGGCGGGCGCCGAGGCCGTCTCGGGCCTCAGCCTGCACAAACAGAATTTCCGGCGCGGCGTGGAGCGCACTGGGCTGGTCGAACCCACAGGACAGCTCTCTTCGACCACAGGCGGCCGACCCGCCGAACTGTTTCGATTCAAGGGCGTGGACGCCCAGACCGGCGCCGCGCCGGGCCTGTCTTTGCCCGCGCAAAGATAGCGTCGGATTTCTTTCACAGACGGGTTGCGAAGCGCTGCGGCTCCGACTAGAGAAGCCCCTCGCTCGACCAAGCGATATCGGCGCCGCGGAGAGGTGGCAGAGTGGTCGAATGTACCGCACTCGAAATGCGGCGTGCCTGGAAGGGTACCGTGGGTTCGAATCCCACCCTCTCCGCCATCGGCCTGACGAAGGCCTAGGCCAAGTTCCAACATCATCGAAACGAGGCTTCGGCCTTTGTCGTCGGGTGTCTACGCCTGCATCTCGACCTCGCAGGCATCGCGCATTGAATGATCATGATACCGGTGTCATGGTCGCTCTCGTTGGATGGCAGATGGGCGACGACCGATGATCACGCGACGTAAGGCGCTGCTGAGCAGCTTGGCGACCGCAGGTCTGCTTTCGGCGCCCTCCGGCGTTCTTGCGGCGACGGCGCCAAATCGCGTGATGACCACCGCGGGGACGGTCATCGGTCTACGACAGGACGGGATTAGCGTCTTCAGAGGCGTGCGATATGGAGCTCCGACGCGGCGGTTTCAACCGCCAGAAAAGCCGACGCCTTGGCGCGACCCGGTTCGTGCAACACATTATGGCGCGGCCAGTCCGCAGCGCGGCGATGAGCCGAATCAAAGCGAAGACTGCCTGTTTCTGAACGTCTGGACACCGGGGACCGACGCGGGTCGGCGACCGGTGATGGTCTATATCCACGGCGGCGCCTATTCCAGCGGATCGGGATCGGACCCGCTGTATGACGGCACGCGTCTGGCGGCGCGCGGCGATGTCGTGGTGGTGACGCTGAACCACCGGCTGAATGTCTTCGGCTATGCCTATCTGGCGCGACTGGCGCAGGGGTTAGAAGATTCGGGCAACGTCGGCCAGTTGGATCTGATTCTGGCGCTGCAGTGGGTACGGGACAATATCGCGGCGTTCGGCGGCGATCCGTCCAGGGTGATGCTGTTCGGTCAGTCCGGCGGGGGCGCAAAGATCGCCACCCTGATGGCGACGCCAGCGGCGCAAGGTCTGTTCCACCGCGCCGCGACCATGAGCGGTCAGCAGGTGACCGCGTCCGGGCCGATCAACGCCACGACGCGAGCCACGACATGGCTGAAGGCTCTGGGCCTGACACCGGATCGGGCGGCCGAAGCGGCGACGATGCCTGTCGAGCGGCTGCTCGAAGCGCAAAGCGCCGAGGATCCGATCCTCGGCTTCGGCGGTCTGTATTTCGGGCCGGTGCTGGATTTCCGCACCCTGCCCCGCCACCCTTTTTATCCCGATGCGGCGCCGCTGGGCCGGGCAATCCCCATGATCATCGGCAACACGCGCGAAGAGACCTTGGGCTTCATGGGCAACGATCCCAAGAATGTCGGGCTGACATGGGACACCCTAGCGGCGCGACTGTCGCCCGGCGTCATGCGGATCGACATCACGCCGGAAGCCGTGATCGCCGGCTATCGCACCATGCATCCCGAATGGTCGCCCGACCAGGTGCTGATCGCCGCGACGACGGCGGGGCGGTCTTGGCGCGGCGCGGTTATCGAGGCCGAAGAACGGGCCAAGGCCAGCGCACCGGCCTGGGTCTATCAACTCGACTTCCCTGGCGAGTTGGCCTCGGGTCGCAAGGGCGCCTTCCATACCGCCGACATTCCGTTGGTGTTCGACAATGTCGAGGCGACGGGCTCACGGACGCGCGGGCCGGGCGCGCAAATCATGTCGGACCGGATGAGCGATGCCTTCATCGCCCTGGCCCGCGACGGCGATCCCAACCATGCCGGGCTGCCGCGCTGGGACCGCTATGAGCTGCCCCGTCGCCAGACGATGTTGATGGATGTCCAGCCGCGCATGGTCGACGATCCGCGCGGGGACGAGCGGGCTTTCTTCGCGGCCATTCCCTATATCCAACCGGGAACCTAGAGCGGGAAATCCAGGCGGGCGGCCCAGGCGCGAACCAGATCGGGCCAGACCTGGGCGGGCTTGCCGTGGATCAGACGGACGCCGAAACCGTGGCCGCCTTCCCGGAACAGATGCGCCTCGGTTGGGACAGCGGCGGCTTTGAGCGTTGTCAGCAGTTGCAGGCTGTTCTCGACCGGCACGGCCGCGTCGTCCATGGCGTGCAGCAGGAAGACGGGCGCTGCATTGCGCCACTCCATCTGCTCCAGAGAATAGGCCGCGATCCGCTCGGCCGACGGCGTCTCGCCCAGCAGGTGCGTCCGCGATCCGGCGTGGACGTACGGGTCCGCCATGGTCGCGACCGGATACATCAGAACGGTCAGATCGAGTCGCAGGGGTGCGCTATCGGCGGCATCGACCGGTTCATAGGTCGCGTCCGTCCGGGCGCTGGCCAGCCCCGCCAGATGGCCGCCAGCCGAGGCGCCCAGCACGGCGATCTTTTGCGGATCGACAGCATAGTCAGCGGCGCGGCTGCGGATCAGCCGGATCGCACGCTGGGCGTCCTGCAGGGGTGCGTCGGCCCCGGCCGCCCAGCCGTCAGCCGGCAGGCGATAGCGCAGGACGAAACAGGTCGTGCCGCTGGCGGCAAACACGCGCGCGACGTCATACCCTTCCTTGTCCAGCACAGCCCAGCGATAGCCGCCGCCGGGGATAAGAAGCATCGCCGAACCGTTCGGCCGCTCGGGGCGAAAGACGGTCAGGATCGGATCGGTCGTATACTGGGCGTAACGGTCGTGGAAGGCGGGATCGGTCGACCGCTCTGGTACGACCGGCGTGACGGTCACACCCTGCCCGCCCGGCGCGCCGTCGGGCCACAGGCGGATGATCTCGGTTGGGTCGGCCGGACCGGCGAGGCCGCCATCCGCCACTGTCTGCGCCCTCGCCCCGGATGCGCCGACTACGGCCCCCATCGCCAGACCTAAAAGCGTCCTGCGTTGCACATCCATCATCGTTCTCGCTTCCTGAAAAGACAGCGGCCGGACGATCGCTCGCCCGGCCGCAATCCTTGATGACGTCGCGGCGCTGAGCCACGCAGCCGTTCGTCAGACCTTGGCCAGTTCGTATTTCGGCGTGATCAGGTGAATGACCAGAAGCGCGATCAGATAGGCCGAGGCCGCCACGATGAAGATGGGCGTATAGGTGCCGATCTTCTCCAGGACGTATCCAGCGTATTTCGCCATCGCCATGCCGCCGATGGCGCCCAGCATTCCGCCGATGCCGACGACCGATCCCACGGCCGAGCGGGGGAAAACATCGCCCGGCAGCGCATAGAGATTGGCCGAGAAGCCCTGGTGCGCGGCCGTCGCCAGTCCGATAATACCGACCGCGACCCAAAGGTTTGACGCCTCGGCCGCGAAGGCCACCGGCACAGCGCACAGGGCGCAGATCAACATGGTGATCTTGCGGGCCTTGTTGATGCTCATACCCCTGTGCATGAAGCGCGACGAAAGCCAGCCCCCGCCAACCGACCCGATGTCGGACAGCAGATAGATGGCGACCAGCGGCGGGCCGAAGGTCTTCAGGTCCAGCCCATAGGTCTTGCCGAGGAAGTCCGGCAGCCAGAACAGGAACATCCACCAGATCGGATCGATCAGGAACTTGCCCAGAGCGTAGGCCCAGGTTTCCTTGACCGTCAGCAGTTTGGTCCATTTGACCTTTTCGACAACGTCGGCCGGGTCCTGCTCGATATAGGCCAGCTCAGCCGCTGACAGCTTCTTCTGCTCGCGCGGCTTGCGATAGACCAAGAGCCAGATCGGCAGCCAGATCAGGCCCAAGGCCCCGGTGATAACGAAGGCCATCTGCCAGCCGAAGGCCAGCACGAGGCCCGGCACGATCAGAGGGGTGACAATGGCGCCGATATTGGTGCCGGCGTTGAACAGGCCCGTGGCGAAGGCGCGTTCCTTCTTGGGAAACCACTCTGCGACCGCCTTGATCCCGCCAGGGAAACCGCCGGCCTCACCGACGCCAAGGACCATCCGCGCCATCATGAAGTGCGACAGATCTCGCGCCGCACCGTGCATGATATGGCCGATCTGCCAGATGCCGAAGGCGATCCCCAGCCCCCAACGCGCGCCGATCCGGTCCATGATCCGGCCCCACAACAGGTAGGCCACGGCATAGGACGCCTGGAACCAGAAGACGATGTCGGCATAGTCTGTTTCGGACCAACCGAATTCGGCCGAAAGGGTCGGCTTGAGGAAGCCGATCATTTGACGATCGACGTAGTTGATTACCATGGCCGCGAACAGCAGCCACATAATGATCCAGCGATACTTGCCGGGAGATGGCGCCTTGATCTGGATCGGCGGCGCGGCGGAAGCGTCTGACATGGTTATGAAAACCCGTTCCTGAATATTCCTCGACGCGTCCCTGCTCTTTTCCGTCCCTGAACGGCGGCGGGGTAGACGTCCGATGATGTTACTGGGCTTCGGCCCTGACGACCGAACAGTGAAGTTCTGCGATACCCTTGAAGATGCACACGGCCTCGTCGCCCGCGTGGACACGGTGAACGCCGGTGACAGCGCCCGTTGAGACCAGCGTGCCCGCCTTCAACGGACGGCCCCAGCGTACGCAATGTTCCAGCAGAAACCGCACGGATTCCATCGCCCCGCCCGCGAGGGACTGCGACCCGCCCGTGCCGACGCTGGCGCCATTGATCACCGTCTCGACCGCAATGCCGTCCAGACGCTCGCGCCAGTTATCGACCTCGGGACCGATCATGAGTCCGCCATTGTTGCCGAAATCGGAGGCGACCACGGCTGATCCCAGGTCGTTGATCGTCGAAAGCGGACTGCCGGCCAGCTCGACGCCGATGAACACCTTGTCCACGGCGTCCGTTGCTTCTTCGATGGTCCAGTCGGTCTTTGCAGGATCGGCGTCGACGCCGATCCGAGCAATGAACTCCGCTTCCACCGCTGCGAACCCGCCCTCGATTTCGGGCAAAGGAACGACCGTGTCGCCGGGCGCCGGCCAGACGTTGCGCGCGAAAATGGCGCCGGCCAGACGATGGATCCCCAGCTTGGGCTGCTGCTCTGGCGGGACGCCGCCCACCTTCCAGCCCACGACCTCATCGGGAAACAGGCCGATCGCGACGTCCTGAATGGCGTAGGATTCGGCCATGCTCTGGGGAATCACGCCCGGATAGTCTGGCGTGTTGCGCGCCGCCAGACGCGCGGCGACGAACTGCTGTGCGATCGCTGCCGGGTCGGCCGACAGCGCGTCGTCCTGGCTGGCAAGTGAGGGGGTCGAAGTCAAAGGTGTCGCCTCGTGAATAGGCTTCGATAAGAGCGACGAAGGAAACCGGTGTCAATGCGCTTTGATTGAGCCCCATGGCGTCGGCCGCGAGTCGCGGCTATGCCTTCAAGCTGCACACAGGGAAGGAGCCGAACCTTGGCTCAAGACGATCCGCGATCCGGCAAGCCGGGCAAGCGGGCAACCATCAACGATGTCGCCCGTGAGGCGCAGGTCTCCAAGAAGACTGTCTCGCGGGTCATCAATCAGTCGCCGTTCGTTAAGGAAGACACGCGCGAAAAGGTCAACGCCGTCATCAAGGCTCTGGGTTTCACGCCTGATCCACAGGCGCGCGGCCTGGCTTTCAGGCGTTCGTTCCTGGTCGGTCTGATCTACGATAACCCGAGCCCGACCTATGTCGTGAACATGCAGCAAGGCGTGCTGGATGCGCTGAAGGGTTCCGGCCTGGAACTGGTCGTCCATCCTTGCAATCGCAACTCCCCTACCCTGCTGGAAGACATCAGGGGCTTCGTCGAGCGCCAACGTCTGTACGGCGTCATCATGCCGCCTTCGGTATCCGAGGACGAACAGGTCATCGACCTGCTGCGCGATCTCGACTGCCCCTATGTCCGCATCGCCTCGGTAGCGTTGGATGAACCTCAGGCGATGGTGGTCACCAATGACTGGATCGGCGCGGCTGAGGCTGCGGCGCATTTGGCCGAACTGGGACACGAGCGAATCGGTCTGGTGCGCGGGCCGGACCTGTTCCGGTCGTCGGCCGTGCGTGGCAAGGGGTTTCTGGACGCTCTGGCCGAGCGTGGGATCCCGCTGGATCCGGCTTACGATTTCAAAGGCGCCTATACGTTCGAATCAGGCGTGGAGGCGGGACACGCCCTCTTGGCGCTGGAAACGCCACCGACCGCGATCTTCACCCTAAATGATGACATGGCCATCGGGGTGATGCAGGCGGCGCGAGATCGCGGCCTTGAGCTGCCGCGCGACCTGTCCGTCGTCGGCTTCGATGACTTGCCGATGGCGGCGCGGGTTTGGCCCAACCTGACGTCGGTGCGCCTGCCGATCCGAGACATGGGACGGATGGCGGCCGAAAAGCTGCTAGCGCCGATGCGGGGCGTCGATCCGACCAAGATGCAGCAGCCCGAAGTTCGACCGGCCCTGGTGGTGCGCAAGTCGGCAATTCCGGCAGTCTGAGTAGGGTCGGCGCGCGTGATCGCGCGCCGACCTGTCTGCCTCAGGCTGTTTCGAGCGCAGGCTTGGCGGCGAGAACGCCCTTCAGATAATCGCGAATGCCTTCGTCGGTGGCATTGGCGAAGAAGTAGTCCTGGAACTTCTCGCCGGCGATGGCGGCCTTCAGCAAATCCTGATCCATCGTCTTCAGAACCGTCAGCATGTCGTGGCAAGTCACGGCCTTCAGGTCGCTGAGCACGCCGCGATTCTTGCGCATGATTTCGGCGCGCTCCTTGGGGTAGCCCAGGCCGCGCTCGCCTTCGAACAGCTTGCGATAGACGTCCTGCAAATTCAGTTCTGCAGCCCAGCCGAAGCCTTTGGCATAAGGCATCGAGATGGCGTTGCCGTCGTTGATCTGGCCGAACAGGAAGGCGTCGGTGGGGTCGATCACCAGACCGCAGAAGACGCCGGGCATGCTGTTGCACGCCAGCATGGAGCCCATGCCGGTTCCGCAGCCGGTGACGACGAAATCGGCCGCGCCGGAGTTCAACAGGATGCCGGTCAGGACGCCGTTCATGACGTAGGTCAGCGAGGCCTTGTCCTCGGCCGCATACATTCCATAGTGGAAGACTTCATGGCCCAGGGGTTCGGCAATGGCGGCCAGAGCGCCATGCACCGTCTCGCTTTTGGCGGCCTGGCTGTTTTCGATGATGAGAGCGATCTTCATGGGGAAATCCTTAAGACGGTGGCGAGGCGATGCCGACATATGTCGGCGGCGTTGGTCTAATCGATTGCATCATAATATGACACCGGTTACCTAGTCCACAGAAGGACGGGCGTTAGATCCGTTTCGGTGGCTCGCGCTGCGGGTCCGCAGGGAGACCGGCATGTACGACCCCATGTACGACAAAGTCTATCAGGCCACCCATCCCGACATGATGGATGGGGCCTCGAACCAACAGCTGCGCGATCGCTATCTGATTCAGGATCTGTTCGTTTCAGGCAGGATCAGCCTGAACTATTCCCACCATGAGCGGATGATCATCGGCGGCGCCACGCCGGCCGAGACCGCGCTGAGCCTGCCGACGCATTCGGAACCTCCGTCGCTTGCCGGTGCGCCATTCCTGCAGGCCCGTGAACTGGGCGTAGTCAATATCGGCGGCGCCGGTTCGATCACGGTGGATGGCGAGACCGTCAAACTGGGCTTCCGTGACGGCCTGTATGTGCCGATGGGATCGAGCGACGTCAGCTTCGCCTCGAATAACCCCGCCGAGGCCGCGAAATTCTATCTGGTCGCCACGCCGGCCCACGCCCGCTACGACTTGACCAAGATTTCGATCGAGGAGGCTGTGCCGCTGGAAATGGGGTCGCTGGAGACCTCCAACGAACGGACCATCTATCAATACATCGTTCCCGCCAAGGTGAGGTCTTGCCAGTTGCTGTTGGGCGTGACGGTGCTCAAGTCGGGCTCGGTGTGGAACACCATGCCGCCGCACATTCACGACCGCCGTTCGGAAGCCTACCTCTATTTCGGCCTGGGCGAAGACGACCGCGTCTTCCACATCATGGGCGAACCAGACAAGTCACGCCACATCGTCATCGCCGACGGCGAGGCGGTGATCTGCCCGCCGTGGTCGATCCATACTGGCGCAGGCACTTCGAACTACACCTTCATCTGGGGCATGGGCGGCGAGAACCTCGACTACACCGACATGTACAAGCTCGACATCTGCCAGTTGAAGTAATCAGGACAAGAGGAAGACAAATATGAGC
>NZ_DAMBJX010000047.1:0-22703 GCF_032067225.1 Brevundimonas vesicularis
TGGCCGAGGTCAACACCGCCGTGAACCAGATGGACCAGGTCACCCAGCAGAACGCGGCCATGGTCGAGCAATCGACTGCCGCCAGCCTGAGCCTGAGCCGCGACGCCGCCGAACTGGCCGAACTGGTCGGCCGCTTCGAGGTTAGCAAGGTCGCCGCGGCCCCGACGCCGATCCACGCGGCCTCCGTCCAGCAGATGAAGGCGCGCGTCGAAAGCTTCGCCCGCGCCCACGCCGCCCCTGCGCGCGCCCGCATGGCGGCCGGCGGCGGCGGGCGGGCCGCTGTGGCCACCGTTCAGTCGGACTGGGAAGAGTTCTGACCTCCAGGCTCGGTTGGGCGCGATTCAGCGCCAGGCGGCCTAGGCCTCCAGCCGCGCCTTGACGGCCTCGGCGAAGCCGGCGCCGTTCGCGGGGTCGTGGTCCAGGTAGAAGTCCGGTTCGATCAGTTCGGCCTCCATCAGCACCCATCGACCGGCGTCGTCGCGGGCCATGTCGATGCGGGCATAGAGCAGCGGTTCGTCGATGGCGGCCAGCACCTGCTCAGCCAAGGCCATCGCGGCCGCGTCCGGCGCCACCGCCCTGTAGAGGCCGCCGAACTGGACCTGGATGCGGAAGTCGCCCGCCATGGGCCGTTTGTTGACCGCATGGCTGAACCGGCCGCCGAAGAACAGCAGCGAGGTCTCGCCCTCGGTCTCGATCGATTTCAGATAGGGTTGGATCATCGCCGCGCTCTCGGGCGCATCGCTCAACACCTCGCCTGGGATCAGGCGCAGGGTGCGAAACGCCCCTGCCGACACCGTCGGTTTGACGATCAACACCGGTGCGCCCGTCTCGGCGAAGGCTGCGTGCACCTGTTCCTGGGTCACGCCGTCGGTCCAGCGGGTGGGCGGGATCGGCACGCCCTTGTCCGCCAGCCGCGCCAGATAGGCCTTGTCCGAGTTCCAGCGCAGAACCTGCGCCGGATTGGCGATCGCCAGGCCGGCCTCGCTCCACGTCGCGCAAGCCTTCAGCCAGCGCCCATGATCGCGGTGATAGCCCCAGGCGATGACCGGCAGGATCAAATCATAGGCGGCAAGGCCCGACGCGTCCCCAACATGATCGGTCCAGGGCGTTGCCGTGACCGTCGCGCCCGTGCTCTCCAGCGTCGCCTTCAACCGTTCCAGCACCTCGGGCCAGCGCACGACATAGGTCTTGTCCGCGGGATCGGGAGTCAGGACGGCGATCTGGGTCATGCAGTCCTCATACCGAAGCGACGCGCAGCATATAAGGGCTTCCTTATATGATTTCGGGTGACGTGCGGGCGTTGACCGGCTAAGGCGCGACCATGACCCAGAACACCGCCCAATATGATGTCTGCGCCGTCGGCAACGCCATCGTCGATGTCCTCAGCCCCTGCGATGCCGCCTTCCTGACGGCCCAGGACCTGGCGCCCAACTCCATGCAGTTGGTCGACGCCGAACGCAGCGCCGCCCTGTATGACGCCATGGCGCCGGGCGTGGAGGCTTCGGGCGGTTCGGCCGGCAACACGGTAGCGGGCGTCGGCTCGTTCGGCGGCCGCGCGGCCTATATCGGCAAGGTCGCCGACGATACGCTGGGCCAGGTCTTCACCCACGACATCCGCGCCGCCGGCGTGCACTTCGACACGCCTGTCCTGACGGGCGGGGCGGATCAGGGCTTCGGCACCGGCCGTTGCCTGATCAACGTCCTGTCGGACGGCGCGCGCACCATGGCGACCTTCCTGGGCGCCGCGAACCAGCTGTATGCCGACGATATCGACGAGGCCCTGATCACGGCCAGCGAGATCGTCTATCTGGAAGGCTATCTGTTCGATCCCGCGCCTGCTCGTGCCGCCTTCGAACGCGCCGCCGCCGCCGCGCACAAGGCCGGCCGCAAGGTGGCCATCACTCTGTCGGACACGTTCGTCGTCGCCCGCTGGCGCGCCGAACTGCTGGACTTCATCACCCAGTCCGCCGACATCGTCCTGGCTAACGAAGCCGAACTGGGCGCCCTGTTCGAGACCGAAGACTTCGACGCCGCCGCCGCGCAACTGGCCGCCATCGTCGAGATCGCCGCCGTGACGCGCGGCGAGCAGGGCTCAGTCGTGATCAAGGGCGAGGACCGCGTCGTCGTCGCCGCCTATCCGGTCGCCAAAGTCATCGACACCACCGGCGCCGGCGACCAGTACGCCGCCGGCTTCCTGCTGGGCCTCGCGCGCGGCCTGACGCTTGAAGAGGCCGGCAAGCTGGGCTCGCTGGCGGCGTCCGAAGTCATCGCCCACTGGGGCCCGCGCCCGATGGTGAAGCTGGTCGACCTGGCCAAGGAGAACGGGCTGAAGCTGTAAGACCCAGTGTCCCCTCCCCACAAAGTGGGGAGGGGGACCACGGCGTCAGCTCTTCCACCTCAGCGTCGTCGGCTGGATCGGGTTCACGAAGGCTCGGTCTTCCGCCCGGCTCTTGGCCCATTCGCGCTTCAGCTGCTGATACCACTTGGCCTGTTTGTCGGCGTCGTCGATCCAGATCAGGGCAGGGTCGTAGCGCAGGCCTTCGTTCTGAAGGTTCACCATCCCGCCGTCCTGTTTCAGGAAAGCGACGACCCCCATCCGCAGGAAGGGCTTGGCCAGGCCGAACACCCAATGATCGGACCAGAAGATCTGCGTGATGCGCGTCTTGGTGTCGGTGATCGGCGTCAGGCAGGTCAGGGCCAGGACCTGTTTCTCGCCCACCTGGATGTGCTCCCAGCGGAAGCCCGGCAGGCGGAAGGTGATCTCGGTCGCGGGCGCCCCGCCCAAGATCTTGTAGAGGCGGCTGTTCGACGAGGGGGCGTGGCGCACCATGGCCCAGCCGAACGCGGTTGGGGCGAAGGCCTTGGACTTTTCGTGCATCGAATGTTCGGATCGCCACCACCATTGCTGGTGGACATAGGGGCCGTGGGCGGGGTCCATCAGGCCGACGACGGCGTGATCGATGTGGCTGTCGAAATCCATCGCCTCGACCAGCTTGGCCTCGCCGCCGACCACCCCGGGGAAGACAGGCGGCTCGTGGTCCGGCTCCATCGGATTGCGGGCGTCCGACGCCATCCAGACGAAGACGATCCCTTGGCTCTCGCGCACCGGATAGGACCGCACGCGGATGCGGTTCGCCTCGAACGCCTGATCCTCGACCAGTGAAGGAATGGCGGCGCAGACGCCGTCGGGCCGGAAGCGCCAGCCGTGATAGGGACATTCGACCGTCTCGCCCTCGCCAGGCTTTTCGACCAATTTCCCCGCCGACAGGGGCGCGGCGCGGTGGGGACAGATGTCGCGCATCGCATAGACCTGGCCCGCGCGGGTGCGGCCGATCAGCACCGGCTCGCCCATGATCTCGTAGCGTTTCAGGCTGGCCGGGGCGACGTCGCGGCCCAGCGCGACGAAATACCAGGCGTCGGTGACGAACCCCTTGCCGAACGGCTGCGCGCCGGCTTTTGAAGGGGCGGGTTCGAGCTGGGGGGACTGGACGGGAGCGGCGTCGGCGGGCTTCATGCCGACTGTCTAACAGAGCCGCGCGCCGCCTGTCTCATGTCACCTGACAGAGAACTTTACATATCAAAGTTAGTGCAGCATAAGCGGGCGTCAAAGGGGAGTTTGATCATGACCATCGCATCCATTCTGAACCGCACCGTCGGCGCCGCAGCGGCCGCCGCCCTGCTGTGTGTCGCCCCGGCCGCCCTGGCGCAGGACGGGCATGGCGCCCATGCCGATGCGGGTCACGCCCACGGACATTCGCACGCCGACTTCCAGTCCGACCGCATCCACGTTCGCGTGGACGGAGACATGGATGGACGCGACATCATCCTGATCCCCGGCCTCAGCTCGTCGCCGGAGGTCTGGCAGGGGACGGTGGATCATCTGACGGCGCAGGACGGCGTGGGCTGGCGCGTGCATCGCATCCACGTCCAAGGCTTCGCCGGCGCGCCGGCCGAGGGCAATGCGCAGGGCGCGACCCCGTCGCCGGTCGCCGCGCCGGTCGCCGAAGAGATCGCCCGCTATATCCGCGAACAGGGCCTGACCAAGCCGGTCGTCGTCGGCCATTCGATGGGCGGCACCATCGGCATGATGCTGGCCGCGCGCCATCCGGATGCGGTCGGCAAGTTGATGGTCGTGGACATGATCCCGTTCATGGGCGCGATGTTCGCCGCGCCCGGCGCCTCGGCCGAAAGCGTGACGCCGGTCGCGGACCAGATCTGGGCCGCCCAGGCCAACAGTCCGCGCGAGGCCTATGTCGCCCAGGCGACCACCAGCATCAACGGCATGATCAACACCGAAAGCCGCCGCGCCGAGGCGCTGGAGGACATGCGCGAAAGCGACCAGAAGGTTTCGGCCGCCGCCTTCCGCGAACTGATCACGACGGATCTGCGTCCCGAACTGTCCAGGATCACCGCCCCGACCGAGGTGCTGTACGTCAAGTTCAACGATCCGCGCATGACGCCCCAGATCACCGACAGCATCTATCGGATGTCCTTCGCCAATCTGAAGGACGCGCAGTTGAAGCGGATCGACGACAGCGCCCACTTCATCATGTTCGACCAGCCCCAGGCCTTCTACGCGGACCTGGACGCCTTCCTGGCGAAATAGGCGCCGTGACCCATCCGTCCGCGAAACAGATCGTCGGCCTTTATCGGGGCAAGGCCGACCACTGGGTCCGGGATCGGGGCGAGACCCTGTATTCCGGCGAAGACGGGGCGGACGAAGCGGTCTGGCTAGACCGCTTCGTTGCGGACTTGCCTGCAGGCGCATCTATTCTGGACGTCGGCTGCGGTTCGGGCTGGCCGATTGGGGCCGCCCTGCTGGAGCGGGGACATCAGGTGACGGGCATGGATGCGTCGCCGGGCCTGATCGCCCATGCTCAGGCGACACTGCCGACAGGAGTGTGGTCGGTGGCGGATATGCGTGATGAGTTTCCGCCGGGTCCGTTCGACGGCGTTCTGGCCTGGCACAGCCTGTTTCATCTCAGTCCCGACGATCAGAAAAAGGTGCTGCCGAAGCTTGCGGCTTGCGTCGCCGAGGGCGGGCGGCTGATGCTCACCTCTGGCCAGGCGCATGGCGAGACCATCGGACAGTGGCGGGGCGAGCCGCTCTATCACGCCAGTCTTGATCCAGAAGCCTATCGCGACCTGCTGAGCGACTCCGGATTGCGCGTGGAATACGACGGGGTGGAAAGCGGCGTGTGGCTGGCCCGGCGCGCCTTTCTTTCGGCGAAATAGCCGCTCACGATCCCGTGAAGTCGGCGGGACCGTTTCGGCGGGCGTTCATACGCGATACACAGCCGATGAACGAGAACTCGCCCAGGGCGGCATCTGAAGGACGGACATGGCGGGACCGGTGAATGCGGGCGGACCACAGGCGCAGGGCAAGCCCCGCCGGTCGGCCCTGGGACGGTTGTTCTACTGGAGCGCCGTGCTGGCGGTCTGGGGGCTGATCTTCCTGGTCGTCTTCTTCGCCGTCTTTGCGCGCGGCCTGCCGGACACCTCCAGCCTGTATCAGGTCGATCGTCAGCCCTCGATCACCTATCTGGATCGCAATGGGGCGTTGATCGCGACGCGAGGCACCCAGATGGCGCCGCCCGCCGATCTGGACGCCCTGCCGGACTATGTGCCGGCCGCCTTCATCGCGATCGAGGATCGGCGCTTCTATCACCACCCTGGTTTCGACCCCATCGGCATGATGCGGGCGATGGCGACCAACGTCCGCGCCGGGCGGGTGGTGCAGGGCGGTTCGACCCTGACGCAGCAGCTGGCCAAGAACCTGTTCCTGACGCCCGACCAGAACATGCGCCGGAAGGTGCAGGAGCTGATGCTGGCCGTCTGGCTGGAGATGAAATTCTCCAAGAAGGAGATCCTGGCCCTCTATTTGAACCGGGTCTATTTCGGCGCCGGCGCCTACGGAATCGAGGCGGCGTCGCAACGCTATTTCGACAAGTCGGCCAAGAACCTGACGGTTGGAGAGGCCGCGCTGCTGGCCGGCCTGTTGAAGGCGCCCTCGCGCTATTCGCCGGTGTCCGAGAGCGAACGCGCCGCCGCCCGCGCCACCGTCGTGCTGAACGAGATGGAAGAGGCCGGCGTCATCACCGCCGCCCAGCGCGAACAGGCCGTGACCCAGCCGGTCATCGTCTCGCGAACGCTGGCGACCCAGCACGCCCAGTATTTCATCGACTGGCTGGACAAGTCGATCCGCAGCCTGGTCGGCGAACCGACCGAGGACATGGTGGTCGAGACCACGCTGGACCTGACGCTGCAGACGGCGGCCGAGCGGTCGGTGCGCCGCATCCTGGATCGTGACGCGGGCAAGGGCGTGCAGCAGGCGGCTTTGGTCGCGCTGGACGGCGACGGCCGGGTGCGCGCCATGATCGGCGGCTCCTCCTATGCCGACAGCCAGTTCAATCGCGCCGTCGACGCCAAGCGCCAGGCGGGTTCGGCCTTCAAACCCTTCGTCTATCTGGCGGCGGTCGAGGCCGGCTATACGCCCCAGACCCCGGTGGTCGATCAGCCGATCACCATCGGCAACTGGTCGCCCCGCAACTATTCGGGCACGTTCAGCGGAAACATGACCCTGGCCCAGGCCGTGGCACAGTCGACCAATACGGTGGCGGCCTATGTCGCCGATCAGGTCGGGCGCGACAGCGTGGCCCGCGCCGCGCGGCGTCTGGGCATCGAAAGCCGCATCGGTCTGGAGCCGGCGATGGCGCTGGGCGCGGTCGAGGTCTCGCCGATCGAGATGGCCACCGCCTATGACGCCTTCGCCAACGGCGGGCGCCGCGTCGACGCCTATGGCATCAGCCGCATCCGCACGCCCCAGGGCCGCGTCATCTATCAGCGCCAGTCGGGCCAGAGCGGCCAGGCGATCAACAATCCGTCGCTGTACTACATGAACCAAATGCTGCGCGGCGTGGTGACCAGCGGCTCGGGCCGGTCGGCGGCGATCGCGGGCCGCGACCTGGCGGGCAAGACCGGCACGACCTCGGACTACAAGGACGCCTGGTTCGTCGGCTACACCGGCGGCTTCGTCACCGCTGTCTGGGTGGGCAAGGACGACAACACCGCCATGCGCGGCGTGACCGGCGGCTCGTCGCCCGCCGCCATCTGGAAGGGCTTCATGGAGGCGGCCTTGCCGCGCCTGGACGCCCCCGCCATCCCCAACGGTCCGCCTATGCCCGAAGGCTGGGTCGCGCCCGATCCGGTCGGCGACCTGATGAGCGGCCTGGACCAGAACGGCCTGCCCATCGAACCCGTCGATCCCCTGGCTGGCGAGCCCTATGTCCCGGACGACCAGGGGCCGATGCAGCCGCCATCGCCGCAGCCGTCCAGCCCGGCGTTCCCCAAGGGCGGCTATCGCGATGCGCCGAAGCCGCAGCAGCCCGAGGGCCGCCCGGCGCCGGAGCGAAAGGGCGATGCCCTGTTCTTCTGAAGACGACAGTCTCCTCCCTGTCGCGCAGCGATGGGGAGGTGGCGCGGCGCCCTTGCGCCGTGACGGAGGGGCTCTCAACGCATCACAGGTGCCGGTGGGACTTCAAGAGCCCCTCCACCACGCTGCGCGCGGTCCCCCTCCCCACAAGTGGGGAGGAGACTGTGGTCATCTACCGCCCCACGGCGTGAAGCGCGGCGCCGTAGTCTTTCAGCCACTTCCGCCAAGGCTTGTGATCCCCGACCAGCCGTTCGACCACGGACCAATAGGCCGGGCTGTGGTCGGCGTGGACCAGATGGGCGACCTCGTGGGCGGCGAGGTAGTCGATGACCGGGGGCGGGGCCATGATGACGCGCCAGGAGTAGCGGATGGTGCGGTTGTGCGGGCTGCATGAGCCCCATCGCGACCGGGTGTCGGCGATGCCCATCTTGACCGGGCCCTGGCCAAGTGTGCGCAGATGGTGGTCGGTGCGTTCCAGAAGCGTATCGCGCGCCTCGCGCTTCAACAGGTTTTCAACCCGGCGGGCATAGGCCTCGCCTTCGCCGCCCGAGCGGATGATGGTCCCGTCCTCGACCAGGCGCGCGGCGCCCGCGCCGGGCACGGCGTCAAGCCGCACGGGCCTGCCGCGCAGGGAGATGACCTGGCCCGGTTCCAGGGGGCGGCTCTTGGGGCTGACGGCCAGGCGTTCGCTGATCCAGACGGCCTTGGATCGGGCGAAGGCGACGGCCTGGCTCAGGCCGCGCTCGGTTGGGGCGATGACCACGGCCTCGCCGGCGCGCGCGTCGATCCGCACCGACAGACGTCGCGCACGTGGATTGACCGACAGTCTCAGGGTCGGGCCGGAACCTTCGCTCCCGCCAGCCCCGCTTTCGTCAAGCGGCAGCCGCTGACCGTTGCGATACGCCACCGGCGGCCTCGTTCTGGGCGATGAAATCGCGCACGCGGGGATAGATCTCGTCACGGAAGCGACGGCCGTTGAACACGCCGTAATGGCCGACGCCCGGCTGGACGTAGAGGACGCGGCGATCCTCGGGGATGTTGGGGCACAGGCCGTGCGCGGCCTGGGTCTGGCCGACGCCGGAGATGTCGTCCTTCTCGCCCTCCACGGTCATCAGGCCGATGTCGGTGATCTTGGACAGATCGACCTTGCGCCCGCGATGTTCCAAAAGGCCCCGCGCCAGCAGATGCTGCTGGAAGACGATGTCGATGGTCTGGAGGTAGAACTCTTCGGTAAGGTCCAGCACCGACAGATATTCGTCGTAGAATTCCTCGTGCTTTTCGACCTCGTCGCCGTCGCCGGCGATCAGGCTGGTGAAATAGTTCCAGTGGGCGTCGCGGTGGCGATCCTCGTTCATCGACATGAAGCTGTAGAGCTGGACAAAGCCCGGATAGACGCGCCGCCCGAAGCCCGCATAGGGCAGGGGCACCGTGTGGATCATGTTCGACTTGAACCAGGTGAAGGGCTTTTCCTCGGCCAGCTGGTTCGTCACGGTCGGCGACAGGCGCGCGTCGATGGGCGACCCCATGAAGGTCATCGACAGGGGACGGTTTTCGTCCTCGTCCTCGGCCATCAGGGCGCCGGCGGCCAGAACGGGCGGGCCGGGCTGGCACACGCCGACGACGTGCGCGCGGCCGCCGATCTCGGCCAGCATCAGCCGGACGTGGTCGATGTAGTCGAAGAAATCGAACCGGCCTTCCAGCATCGGCACCTGGCGGGCGTTGACCCAGTCGGTGACATAGACGTCGTGGTCCTGAAGGAAGGCCTCGACCGTGCCGCGCAGCAGGGTGGCGTAGTGGCCCGACAACGGGGCCACGATCAGGACAGCCGGGCCGGAGGCGGGCTTTTTGGCGCGCTTCAGATCGCCGATGTTGCGGGCGAAGCGAACCAGGCGGCACCAAGGGCTCTGCCAGATCACCTGTTCGGTGGTGCGCACCAGCTTGCCGCCGATGTCGATGGTTTCCAGCTTCCAGGCCGGCTTGCCGTAGCGCCGCGTCACGCTCTCGAACAGTTCGGCCGAGGCGTAGGCCGTGCGGCCGATGGCGGTGTCGGCCGCCGGGTTGAACGGCGAGGTCCAGAAGCTGCGGGCCAGTTGCGCGCCGACCCGGAACGGCAGGGCCGACTGGTAGGCGAGTTCATGAAAGGCGTAGAGCATGACGATCCGATACGGCCGAGCGCCGTTTGTGCAGGGCAACATATAATGCATCACCCTGCAAAAGGATTATGGGGTCGCTGCTAACCCCGCGCCATCGCCTGTTCGATGATCCTGGTCGTCTTGTCCGGACCCATTCCATAGGCGACGGCGGTGCGGAACTTGCCGTCAGGGCCCATCAGATAGACGGTCAGGGAGTGGTTCATCGTATAGCCCTCGCCCTCGCCGACCTTTTGATAGAAGGCGCGGTAGGCCTTGGCGGCGGTCGCCACCTGTTCGGGCGTGCCCGTCAGACCGATGGTCCCCTTGGGAAAGCCGTCGGAGGACAGATAGTCCTTCAGCGCCTGGGGCGTATCACGTTCGGGATCGACGCTGATGAAGACGATCTGCAGATCCTTGGCCTTGTCGCCGAGCCGCTGCTGCACCGCGCCCAGCTCGGCCAGGGTGGTCGGGCAGAACTCGGGGCAGTAGGTGAAGCCGAAGAAGACCAGGCTCCATTTGCCGTTCAGCATCGTCTGATCGACGGGTTGTCCATCCTGATTGACCAGTTTGAAGTCGCCGCCGACCAGGGGCTGGCCGGTCGACGTCACCTCGGCGCCGTCCGACGTGGGCGCACGACCGCTGACCACCACGACGGTGATGATGGCCAGCGCCACGGCGATGGCGATGCAGGCGCCCGCGAACAGCAGGATGGAACGACGCGGCATGACGGCCTCTCACGAAACGGATGTGATCGGTCTATAGAAGGCGTGTGACCTCGACAGAAGCCCGCATGGCGCCGCACGGCGCATCCTCTTCGGAGCCGTTGAACGGCTGGAGCGATGCGCCGCGTCGCGGCCGCGGGTTTTCGCTGCGGACCCTGATCGTTCTGCGCTGGCTGACCATCATCGGCCAGAGCGCCGCGATCCTGACGGCGCATCAGGGGCTGCATTTCCCCCTGCCGCTCTGGCCCTGCCTGATCGTGATCGCCATCAGCGCGGCGGTGAACGTGGGGGCCATGGCGCGGGTGCGCCGGCTGGAGGCCAGCCTGCCGGACGGGCGCACGACGGCGATCCATCTGGGCTTCGACATCTTCCAGCTGGGCGTGCTGCTGGGTCTGACCGGCGGGCTGGAGAACCCGTTCTGCCTGCTGCTGGTCGCGCCCGTCACCATCGCGGCGGCGGCCCTGCCGGCGCGTCAGGCCCTGATGCTGGGCGTGCTGGCCCTGATCGCGGTCGGGGTGCTGTTCTTCTGGTCCGAACCATTGCCGTGGCGGCCGCACGAGAACTTCCACCTGCCGACGCTGTATCGTCTCGGCATGGCCATGGCTTTGGTGACCGGCGTGGTCTTCACCGCCGGCTACGCTTGGCGGGTGGCGGCCGATGCGGAGAAGCTGGAACTGGCCCTAGCGACCACCCAGGACGTGCTGCAACGCGAACAGAGGCTGGCGGCGCTGGGCGGCCTGGCGGCGGCGGCGGCGCATGAGCTTGGCACGCCGCTGGCGACCATTCAGGTGGTGGCGAAGGAGCTTCAACGCGCTTCAGCCCCCGACAGCGACGCGGCCGAGGATGCGGCTCTGATCCTGCAACAGGCCGAACGGTGCCGGGGCATCCTGACCCAGTTGTCGCAGCAGCCCGAGGGCGACGACGCCCTGTATGCCGACGTCTCGCTGAAGGCCCTGCTGGAAGAGGTGGTGGAGCCGCACCGGGGCTTCGACCTGGCCTTTGATGTGCTGGTCAAGACGCCGCCGGGTCAGCCCGCGCCGCGCGTGCGCCGGATGCCCGAGGTGATCCACGGCCTGTCCACCCTGGTCGAGAACGCCGCCGATTTCGCCAAAACGACGGTGCGGGTCCAGGCGGTGGTGGACGCCGGCTGGATCGAGATCGAGATTCTGGACGATGGGCCGGGCTTCGCTGGCGACATCCTGCCCCGGCTGGGCGAGCCCTATGTGACCAGTCGGCCGCAGGGCAAGGCACGCCAGGCCTTGGCCGCCCAGATCGCCGCCGCCGCCCGCCCGTCCAAGCCCCGCACAACGGTCGAGCCGCCCATCGCCCCTAGTCAGGGCGGCATGGGCCTGGGCTTCTTCATCGCCCGCACCCTGCTGGAGCGGACCGGCGGGTCGGTCAGCGTGGGCCAGGGCCTGCCGCAATCGGAGGCCAAGGCGGCGCCCCGCGGCGCGCGCGTGGCGGTGCGCTGGGCGCGGCCGGCGCTGGAGGTCGCGGCATGAGGCGATTGGGTCGAAGCGTCGCAGGCGGAACCTTGGCCTTGACCCGCGCGCTACCCGTCCCGACTTGAAGCGGCAGGAGAGAAACGCATGTCAGAACTCGAAGCCCGCATCGCCGCCCTGCCCGACAAGTCCCTGCTGCTGCTGGATGACGACCACGCCCTGCGCACCCGGATGGGGCGGGCGCTGGAGGCGCGCGGTTTTCAGGTGACGACCGCTGAATCCGTCGCCGAGGCGATGCAGCTGTTGCGCGACAAGGCGCCCGCCTTCGCCGTGCTGGACATGCGGCTTGAGGACGGCAACGGCCTGAAGATCGTCGAAGCGGTGCGCGAAAAGCGCGAGGACGCCCGCATCGTCATGGTGACCGGCTACGGCGCCATCGCCACGGCGGTCGCGGCGGTCAAGGCCGGCGCCGTCGACTATCTGTCCAAGCCCGCCGACGCCGACGACGTGGTCAAGGCCCTGCTCGCCACCGGCGATTCGCCCGAACCGCCTGAAAATCCCATGAGCGCCGACCGCGTCCGCTGGGAGCATATCCAGCGCGTCTATGAGCTGTGCGACCACAATGTCTCCGAGACGGCGCGCCGCCTGGGCATGCATCGCCGCACTCTGCAACGCATCCTGGCCAAGCGCGCGCCGCGATAGGCCGAACCTTCAATCCTCGTCGTCGTCCTCGACCACGTCGGGGATTTCAGGGGTGACCACGGTCGGGGCGATGGTCTTGATCTCGCCCAGCTTGGCGCCGGGGAAGGCCTGAAGCACCGCCTGGACGAAGGGATTGGCCTCCACCTCCGCGCGTTCGGCGGCGCGGGCCTTTTTCTGGATCTCGATGACCGTCTCGGCCCCGCCCTGGCCATTGGCGGCGATCAGCCAGGTGCGGCCGGTCCATTCGCGCAGGCGGGCCGACAGCTTGCGGGCCAGTTCGATGGGCGCGCCCTGGACGCTTTCATAGACGATGGCGCCGGGCTTGAACGAGACCGGCTTCACATACCGCTCCACATCCATCTGAAGCCCGACCTCGCGCTTCTCGCCGATCAGGGCGACCACCTGTTCGAAGGTCTGCGGATCGGGCAGGGCAAGGGCCATCGCCGGCCGCGCCGCCAGCTGCGCCGATGTGCCGCCGCCGCCGCCTCCGCCGCCGCCACGCGGGGCCGAGCCACCGCCGATGGGTTCGCCGGACTGCAGCCGCTTCAGCGCCTCCTCCGGTCCCGGCAGATCGGCGGCATAGGCCAGGCGCACGATCGCCATTTCCACCGCATCGGCCGGATTGGGCGCGCGCCGCACCTCGTCCAGCGCCTTCAGCAGCATCTGCCAAGTGCGCGACAACGTCGCCGCCGGAATGGCCGCGCCCAGGGCCGCTAGCTTCTGAGCCTGATCGTTGGGCAGGCGCGTCGCATTGGGGCCCAGCATCTTGGCGACCGAGGCGGCGTGGCAATGTTCCAACAGGTCGTTGGTCACCTGCACCGGATCGGCGCCGAAACCGTAGAGGGTGCGGAAACTCTCCAGCGCCTCGGGCGTGCGGCCCGCCATGACGCTTTCGAACAGGGCGATGGTCTGGGTCCGGTCGGCCAGGCCCAGCATGTCGCGCACTGTCTCGGTCTTGACCGTCTCGCCCCGCTCGGCCTGAACCAGGGCCTGGTCCAGCAGCGACAGGCCGTCACGCACCGACCCCTCGGCCGCGCGCGAGATCAGGGCCAAGGCGTCGTTCTCGATCTTCATGCCTTCGCGGTCGGCGATCCGGCCCAGATGCTCGACCAGGATTTCCGGCTCGACCCGGCGCAGGTCGAAGCGCTGGCAGCGACTCAGGATCGTCACCGGCACCTTGCGGATCTCGGTGGTGGCGAAGATGAATTTGGCGTGGGGCGGCGGCTCTTCCAGCGTCTTCAGCAGGGCGTTGAACGCCTGCGTCGACAGCATGTGGACCTCGTCCAGCACATAGACCTTGTAGCGCGCCTCGACGGGCGCATAGCGGACGCTTTCCAGAATGTCGCGGATGTCGTTGACGCCGGTGTGCGACGCCGCGTCCATCTCCATCACATCCATGTGCTGGCCGGCCATGATGGCGGCGTCGTGCCGGCCGTGGGCGGTCAGGGTCAGCGACGGCTTGTCGATGACGTCGGTTTCGTTGTTCAGGGCGCGGGCCAACAGTCGGGCGGTGGTCGTCTTGCCAACGCCGCGCACGCCCGTCAGCATGAAGGCGTGGGCGATGCGGCCCGTGGCGAAGGCGTTGGTCAGGGTGCGCACCATCGCCTCCTGACCGATCAGATCCTCGAAGGTGCGCGGCCGGTATTTGCGCGCCAGCACCTGATAGGCGGCGCCGTCATCGACGTGGGCCGCGACTTCGGCGGGGGCGGGCTTGGTGACGACAGGCGCGGCGACCGGCTCAGGCGCCGCCGCGGCGGGCGCGCCGAACATGTCGTCGGTGTTCTCGTCGCGCGGGGCGACGTCTTCCTCTTCCCAGGGCGGGCCGTCGAGATTTGTGTCGCTGTCCGTCATGGGAGGAAGTCTTACAGCGGGTGAGGGGCGGGAAGAAGCGATTCTCACCGAGTCGCCTCCCTGCTTTGCGGGGAATGGCGCGGCGCGTCTTCGCGTCGTGACGGAGGGGGTTTTACCCCATTCCGGCGTCTCTGGGATTTCAAGAGCCCCTCCACCGCTTCGCGGTCCCCCTCCCCACAGGTGGGGAGGAGACGTGACGCACCAACGCGCTAAAGTAGCGAGCCGCCGTGCGGCGAGCGGTAGCGCACTAAAGATGTGAGGAAGTAGAGACCGCGACCCGAAGGGGAATTCGTTGTGGCTGCTGCCTTCCGGCCCTGACCAGATTGGCGAAACCTTCGCCCGCGATCTCCAAGCGGAGATATGACGGGTGCGGCGGTTGGAATCAAGAGCTACAAACCCGCATGGCCCATAAGAACACCTTCGCCGGCAATCCGCTCGATCGGGCCGGGGACCTGAGGAATGATCCCGACTGGCTGGCCGAGCAGGCCGCCAAGCCCTACGCCCAGGCCCTGGTGCTCTGGGAGGGGCGGCCGCTGATAGAGGAGACGGGCGAGGGGCCGAGGCTGGCGTGGCTGCAGATGCGCCATGCGCGCACCCTGGTGCGCGATCGCGAGGCGTTTCTGGGCCTGTGGAACGACGAACCCGTCTTCGCCATCGAGTTTGAAGGCTCGATCGATCCGACCGATGGGCCGCTGGCCGGGCTGGGCGCCTTTCAAGAGATGCGCGCGGCGGCGGCGATCCTGCCGGCGGCGGATGCGGCGATCGCGGGCGGGGCCAAGAGCCTGTTCGACTGGCGACGCAAACACGGCTTCTGCGCCAACTGCGGCACGCTGAGCGAGACGGCGTCGGGCGGCTGGAAGCGGATTTGCCCGGCCTGCGGCACCGAGCATTTCCCGCGCGTCGATCCGGTCACTATCATGCTGCCGGTCTATAAGGGCGGGGCGGAGCCCATCTGCCTGCTGGGGCGGCAGGCGGCCTGGCCTGCCGGACGAATGTCGGCCCTCGCCGGGTTCCTGGAACCGGGCGAATCCATCGAGGAGGCCTGCGCCCGCGAGGTGAAGGAAGAGGCCGGACTGACCGTGATCGCCACGGCCTATCACTCCAGCCAGCCCTGGCCCTTCCCCTCGCAACTGATGATCGGCCTGATCGCGGAGGTGTCGGACGATCAGGCGCAACCGGACCAGACCGAACTGGAAGCCGTCGCCTGGCTGACGCGGGCCGAGGCGCGCGCCGTGCTGACGGGCGAGCACCCCAGCATTCAGGCCCCGCCGCCCTTCGCCATCGCCCACAGCCTGATCAAGGCCTGGGTCGACGAGGTCTAGGGCAGCGCCCGCGCCGCCTCCAAGTCGGCGGGATTGTCGACGGACAGGGGGGCTTCGTCGATGACGGCGGCCCAGATCTGCATGCCCATTTCCAGGGCGCGCAGCTGTTCCAGCTTCTCGCGCTTTTCCAGCGGCGACGGCGGCGCGGCGCAGAAGCGGTTCAGCGCCTCACGGCGATAGCCATAGACGCCGATATGACGCCAGACGGGGGCGTCGCCGTACAGGGTCGAGCGCGTGAAATAGAGGGCGCGCGCCTGACGTTCGCCTTCGCCCAGGGCCAGCACCGCCTTGACCACGTCGGGGTTGGTCCGGTCCGACCCGTCGGCCTCGGCGGCGACCAGGGTGGCGATGTCGCAGGTCGGCTCGCCATGCAGAATGGCGGCGCAGGCGACGGCCAGACCGGGGCTGGCGAAGGGCATGTCGCCCTGAACGTTGATGACGGCGTCGAAGTCGCCTTCGGGGTCGATGGCGTCCACGGCGGCGCGAATGCGGTCCGAGCCCGAGGGCAGGGCCGGGTCGGTCAGGACGGCGCGGCCGCCTGCGGCTTCCACCGCCTCGACGATCTCGGGATCTCCGGCGGCGACCACGACCGGCAGGCCCGAGGCCTCGGCTTGACGATAGGCGCGCACGATCATCGGCGTGTCGCCGATCAGAGCCAGCGGCTTGTTCGGCAGGCGGGTGGCGGCCATGCGAGCCGGTATCATTATCAACGGATTCATCGACTTCCCTGACGCCTGTCTGGCCCGTCGCGCGTTGGGCCGGTTGCGAAGGCGGCGCTACCGTGCCAGAGACGCCAAAGCAAGATTATGTCCGGGGCGTGTTTTCGAGGGGCCCGGCCGGCAGAGGGAAACGACCAGGCGTATGAGCGGCGATCTTAAGTGGAACAAGATTTTCGGCGCGGCTCTGGGGACGGCGTTCGTCATCCTGGTCGTGCAGCAGGCCTCGGGCCTCGTCTATCATTCGGAAGCGCCCGAAAAGATGGGCTATTTCGTCGATGCGCCGGAAGAGGCCGCCGGCGGTGAAGCCGCCGAACTGGCGCCCGACTGGGGCACGGTGCTGCCGACCGCCGATCTGGCCGCCGGCGAGGCCGCCTTCGCGCGCTGCCAGGCCTGCCATGACGCGCACCAGGGCGGCGCCGACAAGATCGGTCCTAACCTGTGGGGCGTGGTCGGCGGGCCGGTCATGCACCGTCCGGGCTTCGCCTATTCCGACGCCATGGCCAAGCACAAGGCCGAGGCGCCGACCTGGGGCTATGACCAGATCAACAGCTTCATTACGGCTCCGGCCAAATATGTGCCCGGCACCAAGATGTCCTTCGCCGGCATCCGCGACACCCAGACGCGCATCAATCTGATCGCCTGGCTGCGCACCCAGGGCTCGGGCGGCTTCGCCATCCCGGCGCCGGATCCCACCCGTCAGCCTGGCGCGGCCGCGCCGGCCGCCGGCGCGCCTGCGACGGGCGAGGCCCCTGTGACCGAAGGCGCTGCGGCGACCGAAGCGACCGGCACGACCCCGGCCGCCGGCGCCCCCGCCGCGTCTCAGGCGACCCCGGCGGCCCCGCCCGCCGCGACGGCGTCTGCGCCCCCCAACACCTGATCGTTCCGGCGATGAACGACAAAAGGGCGGCCCGACGGGCCGCCCTTCTTCGTTTCGGGCCGACAGTTCGGCTCAGAGAATCTGCGCGGCCTCGTCGAACGACAGGCGCGGCGAGCGTGGAAACAGATTCTCGTCCGAGCCATAGCCGAGGTTGAGGATATAGTTCGGCTCGACATGGCTGTCGGGGAAGAACTCGGCCTTCACGCCGGCGGCGTCGAAACCGGACATCGGCCCGACATCCAGGCCCAGGGCGCGGGCGGCGATGGTCAGATAGCCGCCCTGCAGCGAGGCGTTACGGAAGGCGGTCTCGCGCCGGCCGGCCTCGTCGGCAAACCAGGCCTTGGCGCCCGGCGCATGGGGGAACAGGGCGTCGAGATGATCGTGGAAGTCCATGTCCTGACCGACGATCACCGTCACCGGGGCCTGCTGCGTCTTGTCGCGATTGCCTTCGCTCATCAGCGGGATCAGGCGGGCCTTGGCCTCGGGCGAGGTGATGAAGACGAAGCGGGCGGGCGACCCGTTGACCGCCGTGGGCCCGAACTTGGTCAGGTCATAAAGCTTGCGCAGCAGTTCCGGCGCGACGGGGCGGTCGGTCCAGCCGTTGCGCGTGCGCGCCTCGGTGAACAGTTGCGACAGGGCGGCGTCCGACAGCGGGACGTCGCGTTGATGAGTAGCGTCATAGGCCATGGGATGCGTTCCTGACTTAAATAGCAACGAGTACGGGTGCTAATTAGGATGTTTTGCAACAGCCGCAAGCGCCGATCCCGAAAGGCTGGGTTTCGATATCGCGCACCGCGCACAACCCCTCTGTCGCCCGGGCCTTGTTCGCCCTATCTAGAGGGCATGAAAGATCTGACCCAACTGATGCAGCAGGCCCAGGCGATGCAGCAAAAGCTGCAGGACGCCCAGGCCAAGATGGCCGAAACGATCTCCGAGGGTTCTTCCGGCGGCGGCCTCGTCTCGGTGTCCCTCAAGGGCCCTGGCGAGATTACGGCCATCAAGATCGATGACAGCCTGCTGAGCCCGGGCGAGGGCGAGATCCTGGCCGATCTGATCGTCGCCGCCCATGCCGACGCCAAGCGCAAGCTGGATGAGCAGAACAACGCCCTGATGCGCGAGGCCGCAGGCCCAATGGCCGGGATGAACATTCCCGGAATGCCGAAACTGTTCTGATGGCCGCCTCCGCCGGGCCGGAGATCGAACGGCTGATCTCCCTTCTCGCCAAACTGCCGGGCCTGGGTCCGCGCTCTGCGCGGCGTGCGGCGCTGGCGCTATTGAAGCGACGCGAGCAGTTGCTGGTCCCGCTGGCGGCGTCGCTGGCCGAGACGGCGGAAAAGATCGTGTCGTGCTCGGTTTGCGGCGCGCCGGATACGCGCGACCCCTGCGCCATCTGTTCGGACGGATCGCGTGACAATGGCCTGATCTGCGTGGTCGAGGAGGCCGGCGCCCTGTGGGCGATGGAGCGATCCGGCGCCTTTCGCGGCAAATACCATGTGCTGGGCGGACTGCTGTCCGCGCTGGACGGCGTCGGACCCGAGCATCTGAGGATCACCGAACTGGTCGGGCGCGTCAGGGGCGGGGGCGTGCGCGAGGTCGTGCTGGCTCTGCCGGCCACGGTCGATGGCCAGACGACCGCCCACTATGTCGCCGAGCGGATCGCCGGGCCGGATGTGGAGATCACCTCGCTGGCGCGCGGCGTGCCGGTTGGCGGCGAACTCGACTGGCTGGACGACGGCACCATCGTCCAGGCCCTTCGCGCCCGCCGCCCGGCCTGACCGAGTTAGTTCGAAGGAACCGTCGGGGCGTTGACGTTCGGCGCTTCGCCCGTCGGGGTCGGCACGGCGCGCCCCGTTTCATCCGTCGGCGCATCGGCGGCCGGCGGCGTCTCGCTGTCGCCGGCGAAGGCCTGGGTCTCGGCGGCGGCGGCTTGCGGCCCCGTCTCAGCGTTCTTGGCGTTGAAAGCGCCGTTGGTCACGAACCACAGTCCCAACAGCAGCACCGCAGCGGCGAGCGTCGAAACCGCCAGGATGACGGCGATGCGCGGGTTCTTGCGGCCGCTGCGCACCAGTTCGGCATCGACCGGCCGGCCGTCGTGCACCGCATCGGCGGCGGTGTCGTGGCGGTGGGGCTTTTCCGGGGTCATGGGCGGGTCCTTCGTGCAAATGGCTGAGACACCAACGTCATCGCAACGGCGACGTTCCGGACAAGCGGCGCCGGAAGGGCCCGCTTCTCATTGAAGGCGACTCCCGTTAGGAACGGAGCATGAACATGCTTGTGCCGATCCTCGCTGTCCTGGCCGCCGCCTTCGCGGGCGGTTTTCTGTGGGCCTATATGGGCTGGCAGAGGACGAGCGGCGCGCTGGCGGCGGCCGAGGCCCGCATCGATCTGGTCGAGGAAAGCCGTGTGACCATGGGCGAACTGCTCAAGGCCCAGGCGGCGCAGTCGGCCCAGGTCGTGGCGGATCAGATGGTCAGTCGCGCGACCGAGACCTTCCGCGCTCAGGACCAGCTGGCGCGCGAGCGGATGGCCGCCCAGCTGAAACCTGTCGCCGACACCCTGACCAAGTTCCAGGAGCATGTCGCCGCGTTGGAGAAGACGCGGTCCGAAGAGACCGGGGGGCTGCGCGAGCAACTGGCCCAGCTGATGACGGCCTCGTCCGCCACGCGCGACGAGGCGCGCAAGCTGACCGAAGCCCTGCGCGGCAATACGGGCCGTCGCGGCCGTTGGGGCGAGCAGACCTGCCGCAATGTGCTGGAGGCCGCCGGCATGGCGGGGCGGTTCGACTTCACCGAGCAGACGTCCAGCGCCGACGACGAGGGCCGCCAGAACCGGCCCGACTTCATTGTCCGCCTGCCCGGCGGCGGCATGTTCGTGATCGACGCCAAGGTCCCGCTGGCCTTCGACGACGGGGAGGGCGACGAAGAGGCGCGCGCTCGCTCGGTCGGCCTGCGCACCGCCGCCAGCCTGAAGACCCATGTGCGCCAGCTGTCGTCCAAGGCCTATCAGGATCAGTTCAAGCCCAGCCCGGATTTCGTCGTCCTGTTCGTGCCCGGCGATGCGTTCCTGGTCACGGCGCTGGACCATGAGCCGGACCTGATGACCCAGGCGATGGCCTCGCGCGTCGTCATCGTCACGCCTTCGACCCTGTTCGCCCTGTGCAAGGCCGTGGCCTATGGCTGGCGCGCGGAAGAACAGGCGGCCAACGCCGACAAGGTCGCCGCCCTGGGCCGCGAACTCTACAAGCGGCTGTCGGTCATGGGCGGTCATGCCTCCGCCGTCGGACGCGCGCTGGATACGGCCGTCGGCAAGTACAATCAGTTCGTCGGCTCGCTTGAGAGCCAGGTCATGGTCTCTGCCCGCCGGTTCGAGGATCTGCAGGTCGATCACGAGGGCAAGGCCTTGCCGGATTTGACGCCGGTTGAAACGGCGCCCCGCGCCATCGCCCGTCCCGAACTGATCTCCGCCGCCAAGGTCGAGTAGGGCCTCTTTCTGTGGAAAGGGCGCTTGACAGGCCCTGAGACGTGATGTCAATGTAACTTGTCAATAGGACAAGGGGTGTTGACTGATGCGCAAGTGGCGGCCGGTAATCAAGGCGACGGTGATCACGTTCGGTGGCGGCCTGCTGTTCGCCTTCCTCGGCGGCATCGCGGTCGGCTACGCCTCGAGTTCGGGATGGATCGCGCCCGAGATGGGCGAACTGATCGTGACCGCAGTCTTCGCCGCCGCCATCATGGCCGGCGCCCTGTGGATCGGCGCCGAATGGATGCGCGTGATCGACGAGGCTGCGCGTGAGGCGCACAAGGCGGCCTGGTACTGGGGCGGCACGGCCGGCCTGTGCGTCAGCGGCGTCGCCCTGATCCTGTCCTCGGCTGGGCCGTGGCGCGACATTATCGCGCGCGAGATCGGCTCGGGCGGTTCGCCCATCGATTACGTGTCCGCCGGCGCCGCCTTGATGATCGCTCCCATGCTGATCGGATACACCGTCGTCTGGGCGTGGTGGTGGCTGGCGCGGATGCGGGGCTGACCCATGAACAATCGTCTCAAGGTCCTGCGCGCCGAGCGCGACTGGAGCCAGGCGCAGCTGGCCGAACATCTGGGCGTGTCGCGCCAGACCGTGAACGCGCTGGAGACCGGCCGTTACGACCCCTCCCTGCCGCTGGCTTTCAAGATTGCCCGCGTCTTCGGACAGCCCATCGAAGCCATCTTCTCGGACGATCAGGAGCCGACGAAATGAAGCCTTCCACCCTCTCTCCCGCAGCATGGCCGCGCTGGGTTCGCGCCTTTGTTTTCGGCGCCGTCTTCGGGGTGATCGGTTACGGCGTCGGCGCCTGGCTGGCTAGGATCGCGCCGGGCGGATTCAGTCCGACCGACATGGACTTGCGCTGGTCGGATGGCCTGGCGATGCTGGTCGGCCTGGCCCTGGTCGTGGGATCGCTGTGGGCGCTCTACGTCAGTTTGAACGCCGACCGCCTCGGCCGGATGTACAATCTGGACGGACCCGCCTCGTCGGAAGAGACGGCCCTGGCCCGGTTTCAGGCGCTGGTCATGGGCTTTTCCGGCGTCATCCTGAGCCTGCCGGTCGTCTTCAGTCTGGCGGGTGTCAATCCCATGCTGGGCCTGGGCGCCATCGGCCTGCTGGTCGTGTTGCACACGGTGATGAATGTGCGCGTCTATCGCCAGGCCGACGAGCCCCTGCGTCGGGCGGTGATCGAGGCGGCGGCCGTCACCTTCTTCGCGGGCCAGTTGGTCCTGTTCCTCTGGGCCGCCGCCGAACGTCTGGGCGCTGCACCCGCCATCACGGCCTGGGACATCTACGCCGTCCTGATTGCGCTCTATCTGGGCTGCTCCGTGTGGGTCAGCGTGCGTCGCGGACTGGCCTGATCCGTCCTTCTTCTCCTTCATTTTTAGACAACAACGAGACCGCTCATGACCTTCACCGATCGCCTTCTGTCGTCCGTTTCCAGCCTGGCGCGCGGCGCCGTGGGAGTCGCCGGCGGCCTGGCGCTGTTCGCCGCCATAGCCGGCGCGCCGGCCGACGCCCTGGCCCAGACCGCCGCGCCTGCTGCGCCCGCGCCCATCCAGGGCGAAGGCCCCGCGCTGTGGGTGGTCAAGGATGCGGATTCGACCCTGTATCTGTTCGGCTCGGTCCACGTCCTGCGCCCGACGACCGGCTGGGCCAGCCCCCGCGTCGAGGCCGCCTTCGACAGCGCCTCGGACATCTGGTTCGAGATCAGCAATCCGGATGACCAGGCCGCCATCATGCCGCTGATCCAGCAGCACGGTCTGTCGCCCGAGACGCCCCTGTCCAGCCGTCTGACGCCGGAAGAAAACGCCGAACTGGACGCGGCCGCCCAGGCCATGGGCGCCTCCGCCGCCCAACTTCAGCCGATGAAGCCTTGGCTGGCGGCGCTCAGCCTGTCGGTCGCGCCGCTGATCAAGGCCGGCTACGACCCCAAGTCGGGCGTCGAACTGGTGCTGAAGGCGCGAGCCGAAGCGGCGGGCAA
>NZ_DAMBJX010000048.1:0-22535 GCF_032067225.1 Brevundimonas vesicularis
GCTCGAAGGTCGCTCGCACGGCGAAATCGCGGCGATCCTGGGCGTCACGACCAAGGCCGTGGAGACGCGGATCGCCCGCGCCCGCAAGCGACTTGCCGAGGACATGGCCGTTCCGGGAGGTGCTTGATCTCATCGGCCCGCCCGATGGCGAAGGGCGTTTCTTTTCGCGGTGTGGCGACCTGACGCAAGGGCGTTGTCGCCGACGTGCGTATGTCAACCAGAAGCCGACACGCGTCCGAGGAACCCCACGCTTATGCCCATGCCAAGTTTCGATCGCCGAATGCTTCTCAGGGGCGCCGCCGTTGGCGGCGGGCTGCTTGGCCTGCAGGGACTTCTGCCGGCCTGGGCGCAGACCGGTACGGCGGGCTTGAGAACGGCCCTGCCGACGTTGAGCGGGCCCAACATCGACCTGACGGTCGGCCACTCGCCCTTCACGGTCGGGGGGCGGACCGGCCATGCCGTGACGATCAACGGAGTGCTCCCGGCGCCCTTGCTGCGCCTGCGCGAGGGACAGAACGTGCGACTCTCCGTGACCAACGGGCTGGATGAGGACACTTCGATCCATTGGCACGGCCTATTGCTGCCGTTCCAGATGGACGGCGTCCCGGGCATCAGCTTCCCGGGCATCAAGCCGCGGGAAACCTTCGTCTATGAGTTCCCGATCAAGCAGTCAGGCACCTTCTGGTACCACAGCCACTCGAATCTTCAGGAGGCGATGGGCCACTACGGTCCGATCGTCATCGACCCGGCAGGCGCCGATCCCGTCGCCTACGACCGCGAGCATGTGCTGGTCCTCTCGGACTGGAGCTTTATGCACCCACACGAAATCCTGGAGAAGCTGAAGAAGAGCCCGGGCTACTTCAACCGGCAGCGCACCACGCTCGCCGGTCTGATCAACGGCAGCGACCGCATGAGCCTGGAGGAGCGGCGCATGTGGGGTGAGATGCGGATGGACCCGCGCGACATCCTCGACGTCAGCGGCTCGACCTATACCTATTTGATCAACGGCCACGGGCCGCAGGAGAACTGGACCGGCCTTTTCAGCCCCGGCGAGCGCGTGCGGCTGCGCATCATCAACGCCTCGGCCATGTCGATCTTCAACGTCCGCATCCCCGGCTTGCCGATGACCGTGGTGCAGGCCGACGGCGAGAACGTCCGCCCGGTCGAGACCGACGAGTTCCAGATCTCGGTCGCCGAAACCTACGACGTCATCGTCCGGCCGACTGAAGACCGGGCCTACACCATCGTCTCGGAGGCGATCGATCGCTCGGGGATGGGCCGCGCCACCCTTGCGCCGCGCCTGGGCATGACCGCCGAGGTTCCGCCGCTGCGCGAGGTCCCGAACCTGACCATGCGAGACATGGGCATGGGCGGAATGGATCACGGCTCAATGGGCGGCATGTCCGGAATGGACCACGGCACGATGGCCGGCATGGACCACGGCGCCCCAGCCCAAGGCGCGGCGCCGGCGGGCGAGATGGGCGGAATGTCCATGTCAGGCATGAACATGCGAGATCCCGAGAACGCCCCGCCGGACATGGCGGTCGGCGTGGGCGTCGACGCGATAGCCATGGCCCCCGCCAACCGCCTCGGCGAGCGGCCGATCGGCCTGACCAACGTCGATCACCGCGTTCTCGTCTACACCGACCTGGTGTCGCTGCAGCCGAACAAGGACCAACGCCCGCCGTCGCGGACCATGGAAATACACCTGACCGGCAATATGGAGCGGTTCATGTGGGGCTTCGACGGGCGGAAGTTCAGTGAACTGGTCGAACCCATCCGTTTCGAGCGGAATGAGCGGGTGCGCGTGACCTTGGTGAACGACACCATGATGGCCCACCCCATCCACCTGCACGGCCACTTCTTCGAACTGGTGACCGGCGGTCCCCCGGGGCATCAGCCGCTGAAGCACACGGTAAACGTCGCGCCCGGGGGCAAGGTGACCTTCGACCTGACCGCCGACGCGCCCGGCGACTGGGCCTTCCACTGCCACATGCTGATGCACATGCACGCCGGCATGTTCAATGTCGTGACGGTCCGGCCCATGGACGGAGCCGCGTCATGAACCGCTTCGCCGTCGCCCTCGCTCCGCTGATCCTCGCCGCCAGCGCCGTCACCGCCCAAGCGCAGGACCCGCACGCGGGCCATGTCATGCCGGCGACCGCGGCGCCGCGAGCCACGCCCGCTCCGGCCGTTCGGCCTCAGACGTCCACCCCGCCGCCGGCGCAAGACCCGCACGCCGGTCATGTCATGCCGCCCGCGCAAACGCCGCCAGCTGCCGACCCTCACGCCGGCCATCAGATGCCGGCTGAGCCCCCGGTCGTTGATCCGCATGCGGGTCACGACATGTCGACAATGCCGCCGACGGCGCAGCCCGATCCGCACGCCGGCCACGACATGTCCGCCATGCCCTCCACCCAGGTCGACCCTCGTGCCGGGCATGATATGTCGACCATGAGTATGGGACCGCCGGACGTGCCGACCAGCGCCGACAATCCCGGCCGTCCTCCGGAGGACCCGCTCCCAGTCGCCGCCCTGAGCGGCCCCACGCACGCCGCCGATCTGGTCTTTGGCGCCGAAGCGATGGCGGCCGCCCGTCAGATTCTGGTTCGCGAGAACGGCGAGGTCCGCACCACCGCCGTCATCATCGATCGTCTCGAAGCCGGCTTCGGCGGTGCTGAGGAGTCGTATCTCTGGGACGTCCAGGGCTGGAGCGGCGGCGACATCAATCGCTTCTGGTGGAAGTCCGAGGGCGAAGGCGACTTTGGCGGCAAGTTGGAAGAGGCCGAACTCCAAGCGCTTTACAGCCGCGCGATAGCGCCGTTCTGGGATGTGCAGGCCGGCGTGCGTCAGGATTTCCGGCCCGACGGCGAGGATACGACGCACCTGGTCCTCGGCCTCCAGGGCCTGGCGCCCTATTGGTGGGAGATCGACGCGGCCGCCTTCCTCTCCACCGAGGGCGACCTGACCGCCCGCGTCGAGGCCGAATACGACCAGCGCATCACCCAGCGCCTGATCCTCCAGCCCCGCCTCGAAATCGACGCCTCAGCCAGCGACATTCCGGAGTTGGAGATCGGCTCGGGCTTGTCGTCCATAGAGGCGGGCCTGCGCCTGCGCTACGAGTTCCGCAAGGAGTTCGCCCCCTATGTCGGCGTTGAGTGGAGCCGGGCGCTCGGAAACACCGCCGACTACATCGAAGCCCGAGGCGGTGAGGCTGATGACACCCGCTTCGTCGTCGGCCTCAAGGCCTGGTTCTGACCTAAGGAGACCACCCCATGATCCGCATTCTCACCCTCACGGCCGCCCTGGCCTTCGCCGGCGCCGCCGCCGCCCAGGATCCGCACGCCGGGCACAATATGCAGACGCAGGCCGCCGAGCCTCAATCGGCCGTCACCACGGTTCCGGCGAACGGGGCCATGACCCACGGATCGCCAGAACGCTTCAGCGTCACCTTCCCCCATGCGATGGTCCTGAAGACGGTGACCCTGAGCGCCGAGGGGCAGGCCCCGGTGGTCGTGAATGCCCCCGCCGCACCGGCCGCCGCGACCGTCAGCGTGGCCCTTCCCCGGCTTGCCCCGGGAACCTACACCGCCGCCTGGACCGCTGAAGGTCCGGACGGCCACAAGATGTCCGGCTCTGTCAGCTTCATGGTTCACTAGGAGAACGACGATGCGAGTTTCCAACCTGCTGGCCGCCGCCGGCGCGATTCTGGCCCTGAGCGCTGGAGCGGCCCTGGCCGCCGAAGGCTGCGAATGCTGCAAGGATATGGCCGCTGACGCCGCCATGAGCTGCTGCGACAAGATGAAGTCCGACGCTCCGCCGCCCGCCGAACCCGCGCCGCCCGCGCCGGCGCCCTCAGATGCTCCGGCTCCCCAGGGTCACGCCGACCATAACTGACCGCCCGATCTGAACCACTCCGGCAGGCGCTCCGACGGATCGGAGGTCTGTCCGGAGCAGACAGGCGTCAACTCTCGGTCTTCGCCGCGCTGAGCCGCGCCGCGCTCCCTGTGACGCCCACTCCCGCAACCCGGATGAAACGGACGGTTTCGGCCCGCGTCCGCGGTTCGGCGACGAAGCCCGCGTCGGCGAAGGCGAGGTGCTGGGGCATTTGCTCCCTCGCCGGATTCGCGCGCCACCAGTCCTCCAGCGAGGCCGCCTTGGGCAAGATGCCGCCGACGATCCGCTCGATGTCCCGAAACGACAGGTCCACCTCGGCGCCCTTCTGACGTCTGAGAAAGGCTGCGAGCGGCGTGTATTTAGCCATCTGGGTGTCTTGCTCCGCTGCTGCCGGGGGTCAAGCCCGGCTGGCGCGCTTGCGCTGCCCGATCTAGACTTACCGGCGGCGGGTTCCGGGAACGATAGGCGCCGATCGAGAGCCAGGGGACGTGCAAACGTCGGCGGCGATCGGCGGCGAAACGCCGGGCTTCATCACAGAAGTTCCTGGCCCGCCCCCTTCCCTCATCCCGGGTCGATCAGACCGCGCCGGACCGCCGAGGCGACCGCTTCGATCCGGGTCCGGACCCGGAGTTTGGAACAGACCTTCTCAAGATAGCTGTCCACGGTGCGGGGCGACAGCGACAATATGGTTCCGATGTCGGAGGAGCTCTTCCCGCGACAGACCCATTGCAGGCATTCCTGTTCGCGCGGGCTCAGGCTGACCGCGGGCGATCCACGGTCCGGATCTTCGGAGACAGCTTCCATATTACACCACGGGTTGTCCGACTTTCTCCGTACACGGCGGGTTCGGACCCGGGCAACGTCGATCAATTGCGGGCCGCCCGCAGGTTTCTTGCGGTCCGACGGCGCCGGTTGAACCGTAGAAGGGTCGCGCCTACAGCGGAGCCGTCGGGCGCCGCGAGATAGGCGCACAGCCGGAGCCGGGGTTCGTCGCTGACGGAGGCGGCGCTGCGCGCTGAAGTAACGGGCCTCGATCGCAGAGGATTCCAACGCCCGACCCCTCCCGCTTGCGTCGGGATTCCGTTTGATTCATGCTTCGATGTCGGCGTTCGCGCCGATAGGGGCCTGGAATCCCCTGTGCGATATCAAATCATCGACGGCTGCCGCTCTGTGCGTCGGCCGGTTGCCGCCATCTGAGCGCGCGCGTCGGCGCGCCTGCCCGGAATCGCGCGGCCACGCCGGGATTCCCGCCCCTCTCGTCGAGAGGTCGGAGATCCGTGGTGACCGATACGAAGCAGCTGGGGGTGGAGGCGCAGGACGGGATCAACCGTCTCTACCGGCGATACGCCGTCTGGCTGGATCGCCGGTTGCGCCCTCACATCGGCGCCGACGCTGCGGCGGATGTCGTCCAGGAGACCTACCTCAGGGCGGCGCCTTACGCCGTGTCGGACATCCGCCATCCAAAAGCGTTCCTGCTGCAGATCGCCCTCAATCTGGTCCGCGATGAAAGCCGAAGAGAGGGCCGACGCCGCCAGAGCCAGGCGCTTCAAAGACCTGCCGAGGCCGAGGCCGAGGCCGCGCCGCAGTTCGACCAAGTCCTTCTCGAACAGGTTATCCGGTCCATGCCGCAACTCTACCGCGACGTCTTCGTCTTGAACCGCTTTGGCGGTATGACTTATCCCGAGATCTCCGTGTCGCTCGAGATCAGCGTGAAAACGGTGGAATGGCGAATGTCCAGGGCGCTTCAGTACTGCGCGTCTCGGCTGGACCTGTAGGCAACGGATGATGATCGAGGCTGAAGCCGACATCAGGCGCAAGGAAGCCGCCGACTGGTTCAGCAAGTTGAACCAGCGCAAGGTCACGACCGCCGACGTGAAGGCGTTCAGCGCGTGGCGGCGAGACCCGGAGAACGCGCGCGCTTTCAGCCGTCTCGAAGCCATGTGGGACGCGGCAGGGACGCTGGCGCAAAGCCCCGGGATGGCGGGGCTCGCCGACGAGGCCTTGAGTCGGGTCGAAAAGGCGCGCCCGCGCCGTCGGATGCGGGACGCCGGCCGTCTGATCCCGCTCGGCGTCGCGGGCGCCATGGCGCTTGTGATCGGAGCCGGGAGCCTGACCTGGTGGTCCCTGCAGCGGCCGGACGCCTACGCCACGGCCATCGGCGAGCAACGCACCGTGCGGCTGGAAGACGGTTCCCGCATCGTCCTCGACACGGACTCGCGGGTCACCGTTCGCTTCACCGACGCCCGTCGCGTGGTCACGCTCGCAGCAGGACGCGCCATGTTTGAGGTCGAGGGCGACGCCGCGCGGCCTTTCTTCGTCCAGGCGGGCGACACGGAGGTCACCGCCGTCGGCACGCGCTTTGACGTTCGGCGATCCGGCTCCGGGGCGCGTGTCGTCCTGGTCGAAGGGCGCGTCGACGTTCACAAGCCGTCCTCGAGGACGGCCCAATGGACCCTGGAGCCCGGCCAGCAGGTCACCACCTCGGGTCCAACGCCCCGGGTCGTCGCGGTCAATGTCCCGGCCGAAACCAGTTGGACAGTCGGCCGGCTGACCTTTGAGAACACGCCGATCGCTGCGGCCGTGACGGAGGTGAACCGCTACACCTCCAAACCGATCGAGCTTCGCGACGAACGCATCTCGTCGATCCGGGTCAGCGGCGTTTTCAACGCCGGGGACATCGACGGCTTCGTCGCCGCCCTGCGCGACCTCTATCACCTTGAAGCCGCCACGGCGGCCGACGGCCATCTGATCCTTTCGGGGCCGGCATGAAAATAATCTGCGTCCGGACTTAGGGGACGCCCCGCGACCCAACGTCTCCTCCCCGCCCCGCAAAGCCGCGGGTAGAAAAGAGGGGGAGATCATGGGTCACAGGTTCACTTCAACCGCGCTCGCTGCGCTCATGCTGGGTGTCGCGACGCCGGTCATCGCGCAATCGACCGAGGCCGTCCGGACGTTCAGCATCGGCGCCGGGCCGCTTGAGCGTAGCCTGCCGGTGTTCGCCCAGCAGAGCGGCCTGCAGATCCTCTATCCCAGCGCGCTGGTAACCGGCCGACAGGCTCGCGCCCTCACCGGCGAATACACTCCTGAGGCCGCGCTCGCGGAGCTCCTGCGCGGGACGGGCCTGGCCTATCGCCAGAGCCGCCCGACGGTCTTCGTGCTCGTTGATCCCTCAGCCCGCGCCGAGGCCGAACCGCAGGCCACCCAGCTTGAAGAAATCGTGGTCACGGGGACCTATCTGCGGGGCGCGGACAGTCCGTCGCCGGTCACCGTCATCACCCAGGACGACATCGCCCGGCAAGGCCGCGCGACGGTCGCCGAGACCCTCGCCGCCTTGCCGCAGAACTTCACCGGGGCGGCCTATGAGGGGTCTGCCGGGACAGGCGCAGACCGCACGAGCCGAAACTCGGCTTATGCGACCGGGATGAACCTGCGGGGTCTGGGCGCGGATGCAACCCTCGTCCTGGTCAACGGCCGGCGGATCGCGGGCACGGGCAGCGCCGGCGACTTCTCGGACATCTCCAATCTTCCCAGCAGCGCCATCGCCCGAGCGGATGTGCTGCTCGACGGCGCGTCGGCCCTCTACGGCGCAGACGCGGTCGGCGGTGTGGTCAACATCATCCTGAAGTCACGGTTCGACGGCGCCGAAACCCGGCTACGTGTTGGCGGCACCAGCGACGGCGGGGCCGAGGAGACTCTCCTGTCTCACAGCGGCGGTTTCAACTGGTCCAACGGCGGCCTCCTCGCCGCTTACGAATTCCACGACCGCGGCGAGTTGCGCGCCGCCGACCGTCGCGCAACCGCGAATGCGGACCTGCGCCCGCTGGGCGGCTCGGACTGGCGCTTCACCTACGCGGCCCCGGGCAACCTCATGGCGTTCGATCCGGTCAGCGGATCCTATGAACCGGTCTACGCCATCCCACGCAATCAGAACGGCGTGGGCCTCCCGCCTGGAGACTTTCGCCCGGGCGAAGTCAATCTGACCAATCAGATGGAGGGCCTGTGGAGCCTGCCGCACCAGCGCCGGCACAGCCTTTTCGTGGCGGGCCGGCAGGACCTTCCGGGTGGTTTCAGTCTGGACGGCGACCTTCGCTACACCGACCGGACCTACATCCAGGAGTCGGTGGCCGACATCGGCATCCTGTTCGTGACGCCGGACAATCCCTTCTTCGTGCCGGTGGCGGGCGAGCCCTATCAGGAGATCGCCTATTCCTTCATCAACGACCTGGGGCCGGGCCGTGACGAAGGCTTCTCCCGCAGCGTCGGCGGCGCCGTCGGGGTCACGGGTGAACTCGCCGGATGGAACCTCGCGGCCTATCTGAGCGGAGGTCGGGAGACTACCGGGCTTATGGCCTCGAACCGGGTCCAGACGACCCGGCTCGACGAAGCCCTCGGCTCTACGCCGAACAATCCGGGAACCACCTTCAACCCGGCCGTCGACGGCTACTTCAATCCCTATGGCGATCCCGCCGCCCATAGCCCGGCCCTGTTGGCCTTCATCGGGTCCGGCTACCTTCGGTCCGAGAACATCAGCACGGTCGGCTCCTTCAACCTCAAAGCCGACGGCGTCCTCTTCGCCCTGCCAGGCGGGGACCTGCGCATGGCCGTCGGTGTCGACTATCGCCAGGAGCGCTTCGAAACCTCCGGCGAGAATTTCATCTCCGGCGCAGCGCCGCGCATCGCCGCCCCGACGGCGTTCGAGCGCGACGTCTCGGCCGCCTTCGTCGAACTGCGCGCGCCGCTCGTGGGGCCCGACAACGCCCGGCCCGGCCTCGAACGGTTGGAGCTGTCCCTTGCCGGTCGTGTCGAGGACCATGAGGGGATCGGCCAGACCAGCAATCCCAAGGTCGGCGTCCTCTACAACCCGACCCCCGACCTGCTCCTGCGCGCCAGCTACGGCACCTCGTTCCGCGCCCCTTCGCTGAGGGAGTTGAACAGCGCCTACCGGCTCGGCCCGGTGTTCCTGGACCGCGCCGGCGCCAATGTGATCAGCATCGTCCAGTACGGGGGCAACCCGAATCTCATCCCGGAGACCGCGGAGTCCTGGACGGCGGGCTTCGTCTGGACGCCCGCCGCCGCCGAAGGTCTCCGGATCGAGGGCGGCTGGTTCCGGACGACCTTCGAGGACCGGATCGCGACCCCGGTCGCGGAGAACCTGATCAATGCGCTCAATGATCCGACCCTGGCCCCTTTCATCCGCTATGTGAGCCCCGGCTCAAACGCGGACGACCGGGCCTATGTCCAGTCCCTGCTCGGCCACCCGGGCAACTTCAATCCGAACGTCTTCCCGGCGACCGCCTACGGCGCCGTCATCGATAACCGCTACGTCAATGCTTCGGCCGTGGAGGTCGAGGGGCTCGACCTTTCGACCCGCTATCGCTTCACCCTGGGGTCGGATGACATCTCGCTCGACGCGAGCGTGACCCATCTGCTGACCAACGACCGGACGGTCACGGCTGCGTCGCCCACCGAGGACCTGCTCGGCGCCCCGAACTTTCCCGCCCGGTGGCGGGGCCGCTTCGGCGCCCAGTGGCAGCGGGGCCCGCTCACCCTCGGCAGCGCCCTCAACCACGTCAGCGGAGGACGCGATCGGGTCAACGGACGCGGGATCGATGACTGGATCACCCTGGACGGCCAGGTCCGCTACGACTTCGGGAGCGGATGGGGCGAAGGCCTTTCGCTCACCCTCAATGTGCTCAACCTGACCAATGAGGAGCCGCCCTTCTACGATGCGCCGGCGGGGATCGGTTACGACGCCGCCAACACCAATGTGCTGGGCCGGCAGATCTCCCTTCAGCTCGTCAAGCGCTGGTGAGCGTCCATGCGCATGGTCGCTTTCGCCCTCGCGGGCCTGCTCGCGACGGCGGGCCCGGCGTTGGCCAGGCAAGAGCCGCTCACGGTGGATGTCATTCTGGGGCTCGAGAGCTTCGGACGGGTCGCGATCGATCCGTCCGGCGCGGTCGCCGTCTTCGAGGAGCGGCGCGCCCGAGGCGATCTCCCCCGCCATGATCTGGAGGCCGAAGGCGCCAACCGGTACGCCCGGCTGTACCGCATCGACCTCGACGCCCCCGACCATCCGCGACCGCTCCTGACGATGGACGAAGACGCCGGCTATTCCGTCGGCGCCTTCTCGCCCAGCGGTCGGCGTCTGGCCGTGTTTCGGCTCCGGAACGACGAATGGCGGCTGGGAATCGTCGAGATCGCCGCGGGGGAGGTGGTGTGGACCGATGTGGCGCCGGAGCTTGGCCTATGGGGCCGGTCCCTGGAATGGCTCACGGACGACACCCTCGTCGTGCTTGGCATGCCGGACGGGGCGCTTCCTCCAAGACTGGCGGGCCCCCGCGCCGAACAGGCACGCCTGCTGGCGCTGAGGGCGGCGGCGACGGCCGGGTCGCCGGCTGCGATCACGGTGGGCGAAGACGGCCCGCCGGAAGCCTTGCCGCCGCGACGTCTCTGGCGGATCGACGCCGTCACCGGAGAGGCCGCGGCGATCGCCGACGGTCCCTTCCTCGACCTCGAGGTCTCTCCGGACGGACGATACGCCGCGCTTCTGCTGGACGGCCCCCTCCTGCCGCCGCCCTCCGCCGATACCGCGAGCGAGGTGCGCCGCGCCCGGGGGCTGGAGCTCGTCGAGCTGACCACCGGGGCCGCCGTCCGGCCGCCCGAAGCCGGCAACATCTCCACGAGCCTGCTGGCCTGGTCGCCGGCCTCCGACGCCCTTCTGGTGGCGACGATCGGCGACGAACCGGCCCGGCTCCTGACCGTCGCTCCGGACGGCGCGGCGCGGGATGTGACCCCGGCCGGGGCGCACCCGACCACGCCGATCGACTTCCAGGGCATGGCCACGGCCGAGGGCGGCTGGTTGGGCGGTGTCCCGATCTTCAAGGGCCGCTCCGCATCCGGCGAGGGCTGGTTCGTCGCAGGGGCCGACGCCCAGCCGCTCACAGGCCTGTCTCCGGACGCCCGACTCGTCGCCGAGGGTCGCTCCTCGGTTCTGTTCGCCAGCGGCGGCCGCGTCATCCGCCTCGGCGCAGACGGCGAGTCCGTCGATCTCGGGGCCGCCGCCTCGGCGGTGAACCCGCGCGGTCCCTTCGGATTGCGGGCTCAGAGCGGTCCGCTGAAGGCGGACTTCGCGGTGATCGAACGTCCCGACGGGCGACTGTGCCAGGCCTGGGCCGATCCCGGGGCCGAGCCCCGATGCGTCGCGGCGACGCCTGGGGCCGCGATCAGCTGGAGCCGGGGGATCGGCCTCGACCGGAGCGGGCCGGAGGCCGAACCGAATACGCTTCGCCTCCAGCGCGGCCATAGCCGGGAGGTGGTCTGGCGGCTGAACCCCGAGCTCGACCGGATCGCGGTCGCGGCGCCCCGGCGCATCACCGGCGTTGGCGGCGCGGGCGGCTGGCTCTATTCGCCGTCGAACCCGACAGCGACGCCGCCCGTGATCGTGGTGCCCTATCAGGGCGAGGCCTACCCCGCCCCGCCGTGGTGGATGCGGCGGGAGTCCACCGGCCTGTCGCTGGCGCCCCAGCTGATGGTCGCGGCGGGCTACGCCATCCTCATCCCGGACCTCCCCGCGACCCCGGAACCGGCGGACGGCCTCGCCCAGCGCATCCTGTCGGTCGTCGACGCCGCGGCGGCGGAGGGGCTGGTCGATGCGGAGCGCATTGGTCTGTGGGGCTGGAGCTTCGGCGCCTGGTCCGCCGTGATGAGCGCTGCCCAGTCTCCCCGCTTCGACGCCGTGGTGGCGTTAAACGGGCCGATGAATTTCTCGACGGTCATCGGAGACGTCGGTTCGACCCTGCGGCTGGAGGGCGGGCATGCGCTCGCCGCGACGGCCGGCGCCCGCTGGCTGGAATCCGGCCAGGCCGAGATGCGTGACGCCTACTGGCGCGCCCCCGACCGGTATCGGCGCAACAGTCCGTTCGAGCAGGCGGACCGCATCACCGCGCCGACGCTTCTCGTGGTGGGCGAGTATGACCTGATGCTGGGCCAGTCGGAGCAGCTCTATGGCGCCCTGCACCGTCTGAACCGCCCGGTGGCCCTGACCCTGCTCATCGGCGAGGACCACGGGGTTCAGAGCCCGGGCAACATCCGGCTCTATTACGACCAGGTCCGCGACTGGTTCGACCGGCATCTCAGGGGTTCCGGTGGTCCAGCCGTTCCCGCCAGCGCCGCACCCAGGCCTCCGTCAGGGCCAGACTGAGCAGGTGGGAATGGCCGCCACGCCACAGCAGGGCGTCCCGGGTGAGGCGGTCCTCCAGGCCGGGATCGATCAGCCCCGCCTCGGCCAGGGCGCCGCCGAGCAGATAGTCGCGCAGGAAGTCCAGGTGCGCGGCGACCGCGTTGCCATAGTAGGCGCCCAGTTCGCCCTTCGAGCGGCGATCGAGGATCGAGGGCGGCAAGACATCCGCGAAGGCGGCGCGCGCGGCGGCGCGATCCCGTCCGCCCCAGGTCAGATCGACCGCCGACAGGGCCAGCCCCGCCTCCATCACCGGCTGGCTGAGCAGCGGATTGAGGCAGGGACCGAGACGGCTGCGGACCGCCAGCCCCTGGAAGGTCTGACAGAAGGCCAGGGCGGACATCTGCAAGGCCTTGGCTGGCGGGACGCCGCCCAGATCGTCGAGCCAGGGGTGATCCCAGTCTGCGCGATGGCGGACCTCCTCGCGCCAGTCCTTCGCCAGCGCCGTCGGCCACAGGGGGCGCCGCAGCCAGCGCGAGAGCCGATGCAGGACCGCCAATCGCGCGCGACCGCGCCGCTCCCAGATCTCGTCCAGCCCGATCAGCAGGCTGGGCATCTGAAAGAAGACCGCGTCGCCGCCCTGCCCCGTCAGCGAGCCCCAGCCGCCTGTCGCCTCGATCCGGTCGGCGATGTCGTCGTTGTAGTCGGGATCGATGTCGTTGGCCGCCGGCCGGAAGGTCTCGGCGCAGGCGGCCAGACGCACGGCGTCGAGTCTGAGGCCGTCGCGGCGGACTTCGGTCAACGCGAAGCCATGCCTTTCCGCCACCGCCCGGGCGTAGGCCCGCTCGTCGCCCTCGGGCTGATCGACGTAATGGTTGACCCAGGCGGCGACGTTGCGGCGTTGGTCGGCGGTCAGGACGCCCGCCACGATGGCGGAGTCCAGGCCGCCGCTGACCTCGGTGATCCAGGGCCTGTCGCCCGCCAGCGCCCGCACCGACCGTTGCACCGCCCCTCGGAGGTCGGGAGGCGGACGCGAACCCCGGTCCCGGTACACCTCCGCGGGCCGCCAGATCTGGCGACCTTGGTTGACGCCCTCCCCAACGACCCGCAGTTCGCCACCGGCGACGGCCTGCAATCCGGTTAGGGCCAGTCGATGTCGATATTCGCCGGGGCGGGCCACCAGGGCGGCGACCGCGTCCCAATCCAGCGCGATCCCGTCGGGCATCCAGGGATCGATGACCGCCGCGGCGCTCGTCGAGATCAAGGTCACGCCGGCCTTGCGCCAGACGACGCAGTCCAGGGCGCCCGACGGGTCGCGGAGCACGGCGACGTCGCCCTCGACCCGCCGGACCAGCAGGTAGCGCCCCCAATGGTCCGAACAGACCGTGCGGGCCTGCGCCGCGTCCAGCCGTCGGGGCGGGATCGTGGCGCCGGACCTGGCGGGCTCGTCATTTCGGGTCATGCGTGCAGACCTCCCGCATCCCCGCACGGCTCAAGCTCGGTCTGGACGGTCGTGTGATGCAGGTCGAACCGCTCTTCGAGCATGTCGCCGACGGCCTGTCGGACTGCGTCGGCGTCGGCGCCCTCGACCAGCACGACGTGAACCGTGCAGCTCGCCTGATCCGCCCCCGAGACCCAGACGTGGAGGTCGTGAAGGCTGGCGACCCCGGCGGTGGCGAGGATGGCGGCCCGCACATCCGACAGGGCCACGCCGCGCGGGGCGCCCTCCAGCAGGATGTGGGTGGTGTCGCGCAGCAGTATCCAGGTCCGGGGCAGGACCCAGAGGCCGATGGCGATCGCGACGATGGGATCGACCCAGCGCCAGTCCGTCACGGTGATGACGACGGCGGCGACGAGGACGCCGAGCGATCCGAGCATGTCCGCCCAGACCTCGAGATAGGCGCCCTTGACGTTGAGACTGCGATCCTTGCCGCTCGACAGGATGCGCATGGAAATCAGATTGATCACCAGGCCGGCGGCGGCGACGATCAGCATCCCGATCGAGCCGACGGGCTCGGGATCGAGGATGCGCTTGATCCCCTCATACAGGACGTAACCGGCGACGACGAAGAGCAGCACGGCGTTGAACGCCGCCGCCAGGATCTCGAACCGGCGATAACCGAAAGTGCGCTTCTCGTCGGCCGGCCGCTGGCCGATCTTGATCGCCAGCAAGGCGATTGCCAGGGCCGCCGCGTCGGTGAACATATGCGCCGCGTCCGACAGCAGGGCGAGGCTGTTGAACACCAGGCCGCCGATGACCTCGACGACCAGGAACGTTCCGGTCAGCGCCAGGGCGATAGCGAGTTGCCGGGCGTTGGCGCCGGCGGTGTGGTCGTGGGCGTGGCCGTTCGAGTGGTCGTGACTGGTCATGAAGCGCGTTCCTCTGGCTGTTCGGAGGCGGCGTTGGCGTCGCGGAGAATCTCGACGCCGCCCTTGATCGCGATCGCCGCGACGAGGATGCCGACGACAAGGTCGGGCCAGGCCTGGTCGAGCCAGAGGACCAGGCCGCCGGCGACGAGGATGCCGCCGTTGGACGCGAAGTCGTTGAAGCTGAAGGTCTCGGCCGCCTTCATGTTGACGTCGCCGCTGTGCTGGCGGCGGATGAGCTGCAGGCAGATCAGATTGACCACGGCGGCGACCAGGGCGAGCGCCATCATGGTCGGACCGATCGGCTCGGTCCCGGTGATCACGCGGCGCACGGCGTCGACGAGGACGCCGGCGGCGAAGACCAGCAGCATGACCCCCGACACCCTTGCGGCGCCCCGCTTCCAGCCCCCTGTCCGCCCGATGGCCAGAAAGCTGATCAGATAGACCGCCGCGTCCGAGGCGTTGTCGAGCGCATTGGCCAGCAGGGCGCTGGAATCGGCGGACACGCCGCCGATTCCGAGCGCCGCCGCCAGGCCGGCGTTGAGGCCGAGAACCGTCAGCAGCGTCCGGCGCTGCCGACGGTCATCCTGGGTCCGGGCCATCAGTCTTCGATCCCCTCGTCCTGGCGGTGCCGCACCGCCTTGGCCGCGAAGGTCGGGAGGACCAGCAGGGTCAGGGCGGTGGCGGTGATCAGGCCGCCGATGACGACGGTCGCCAGCGGCTTCTGCACCTCGGCTCCCGCGCCATGGGCGATGGCCATCGGAATGAAGCCGACGATGGCCACCATCGCGGTGGTGAGCACCGCCCGCAGGCGGCTGGACGCGCCCTCGATGGCCGCGTCACGGGGCGGCAGTCCCGCCTGGAGCCGCTCGCGGATCGACTGCATGAGCACCAGGCCGTTCAGCGTCGCCACGCCCGAGACGGCGATGAAGCCGACCGCCGCCGAGACGGAGAACGGCATGCCCCGCAGAAGCAGCGCCAGCGCCCCGCCCACCAGGGCGAGCGGCACGCAGGCGAACACGAGACCCGCCTCGGCGAAGGAGCCCAGCGCCATGAACAACAGCACGCCGATCAGGACGAAGACGATCGGAATGACCAGGCCCAGCCGCTGTTCGGCGCGCTTGAGGTTTTCGAACTGACCGCCCCAGTCCAGGCGGACGCCCGGCGGAAGCTGGACCTGATCCACCGACCTCTGGGCGTCGGTGACGAAGCCGCCCAGATCGCGTCCGCGCACATTGGCCTGGACCACCATGCGTCGGCTGCCGTCGTTGCGGCTGATCTGGTTCGGTCCCTCGGCGCTCTGGATGCGCGCGACCGAGGACAGGGGCACGGTCACGCCGGTCGAGGACACGATCGGCAAGGCCGCGAGCGCCGCCGGATCATTGCGCGCGGCGTCCGGCAGACGGACCACGACGTCGAAGCGCCGGTCGCCCTCGAAGATGCGGCCCGCCTCGGCGCCGCCGATGGCGGCGGACACGGCTTCGGAGACGTCGGCCGCCGACAGGCCGTAACTGGCCGCGGCGAAGCGATCCACGCTGATCGTCAGGGTCGGCAGGCCGGACGCCTGTTCCACCCGCACGTCGGCCGCCCCGTTCGTCTGGCGCAGGGCGTTGGCCACCTGGTCGGCGACCCGCTGCATGGTGGCGAAGTCGTCGCCATATACCATGACCGCCAGATCGGTCCGCACCCCGGAGATCAGCTCGTTGAACCGCAATTCGATCGGCTGGCTGAATTCGAAGTTGTTGCCGATCTGCCGCGACGCGACGTCCTCGAAGCGAGCGATCAGCTCTTCCTTCTCCAGACCCGGGTTGGGCCAGTCCTTGCGGTCCTTCAGGACGATGACGCTGTCGGAGATGTTGGGCGGCATGGGATCCACCGCCGCTTCGGCGGTGCCGGTCCGCGAGAACATGGTCTCCACTTCCGGCTGGGCCTTGATCGCCCGCTCGATCGCCATCTGCATGGCGAGCGACTGCTCGAGCGACGCCGACGGAACCCGCAGCGCCTGCATGGCGATGTCGCCCTCGTCCAGGGTCGGGATGAACTCCCGGCCGAGGGTGGTGAAGGTGACGCCGCCGACGACGAGGGCGCCGAGCGCGGAGAGCAGGACGATCTTCGGACGATCGACGGCCGTGCGGATGGCCGGAGCGATCCAGCGGCGCGCGTGGCGCAGCAGGAAGGTCTCGTGCTCGTGGGCGCGGCCGTGGTCGTCGACCTCGACCGTCTTGGGATCCCGCACCAGGAGCGCCGTCATCGCCGGCACGAAGGTGAAGGAGAAGATGAAGGCGCCGACCAGGGCGAGCATGACCGTCGCGCCCATCGGGATGAAGGTCTTGCCCTCGACGCCTTCCAGCATCAGCAGGGGGGTGAAGACCAGCAGGATGATCAGCTGACCGAAGGCGGCCGGCTTGACCATCTGGCGCGCCGCCGCTGCGGCGACGCCCAGACGCTCGTGCCGGGTCAGCATGCGCCCGGCCTCCGCCCGCTTCTGGCTGAGCATCAGCAGGGTGTTCTCGACCACAACCACGGCGCCGTCGACGAGCAGACCGAAGTCCAGCGCGCCGAGGCTCATCAGATTGCCGCTGATGCCGAACCGGTTCATCCCGATGACGGCGAACAGGAAGCTGATCGGGATCATCAACGCCGTGATGCTCGCCGCCCGGATGTTGCCGAGCAGCAGGAAGAGCACGACGATGACCAGCAGCGCGCCTTCGGTCAGATTGCGCGCCACCGTGGCGATGGTGGAGTTCACCAGGGCGCTCCGGTCCAGCACCGTCACCGCCTCGATGCCGGGGGGCAGGGTCTTCTGCACCTCCTCGAGCCGGTCTCCGGCGGCCTGGGCCACGGTGCGGCTGTTGCCGCCCGCGATCATCAGGGCGGTCCCCAAGACCGCTTCGTGTCCGTCGCGGCTGGCGCCGCCCAGACGCGGCGCCTGGCCGACCTCGACGGTGGCGACGTCGGCGACGCGGACCACGAGGCCGTTTCGATTGACAACAGGCGCCTGGGCGAGGTCCTCGACGGTTGACGCCAGGGCGTCCGTGCGAACGGTCAGGGCCTCGCCCGCACGCTGCACATAGCCGGCCCCGGCCTGGGTGTTGGCCCGGTCGAGCGCCTGGATGAGGTCGCCCATCCCGAGACCGTAGGCCGACAGACGCGCCGTGTCCGGACGAACCGCGTATTCCTTCACATAGCCGCCGACGGTGTCGACGCCGGCCAGGCCGGGCGCCGTCCGCATCTGCGGAGCGATGATCCAGTCCTGTATGGTGCGCAGATAGGTGGCGCGCTGTTGCGGGGTGGCGAGGAGATCGCCTTCCGGCGTCAGATAGACGCCACCGGCCTGCCAGCCGGTCTGACCCGGCTTGGCCAGATTGGCGCTGTTGAACGGCTTGTAATCGACCGTCCACATCAGCACCTCGCCAAGGCCGGTGGTGATGGGCGCCAGCGCCGGTTCGACGCCTTCGGGCATCGTCTCGCGCGCCTGCGCCAGTCGCTCGGCCACCTGCTGACGGGCGAAGTAGATGTCCGTCTGGTCGGTGAAGATGACGGTCACCTGGCTGAAGCCGTTGCGGCTCAGCGATCGTGTGGAGGTCAGACCCGGAATGCCGGCCATGGCGGTCTCGATCGGATAGGTGACCTGCCGTTCGATCTGCTCGGGGGCCAGGGCCGGGGCGACGGTGGTCACCTGAACCTGGCGATTGGTGATGTCCGGCACGGCGTCGATCGGCAGCCGTGTCAGTTCGAGAAGCCCGTACGCCGCGACGAGCGCCGTGGCCAGGACGATGAACCATCGGAATTTGACCGACAGCTCGATGATGAATTTGAACATGCGCGCGTCCCCTTAGTGGCCGTGCTCGGCCTCGCCCTTGGCGAGTTCGGCTTTAAGGAGGAAGGCGTTGGCGCCGGCGACCCGTTCGGACCCGTCCAAGCCGCGCAGGATTTCCGTGCGTCCCCCGGCCTGACGGCCGACGAGCACGGGGCGCGCCTGGAAGCCGTTCGGGACCTGAACGAAGACGACGCTGGCGCCGTCCACGGTCTGGATCGCCTCCGTCGGGACAGTCAGCCCGCCGGCGGCCTCGCCGGTCACGATCGCGCCGGTGACCGCGGAACCGGCGGGCGGCAGGCTCGCCCCCATCGGTCGGGCTCGGATCACGGTGGCGCCGCTTTCGGCGCCGGCCCCGGCCGCGACGCCGGTGACGACCGCATCGAAGTCGCCAGCGGGGCTGCTGACGCGCAAGGTGGAGCCGGCCCGGACAAGGGCGGCCAGGTGCGGCGGCGCGTTGAACACGAGTTCGACGCGGCCTGGGTTTGTCACCTCGGCGATCACACCGCCCTGCGGGACGAAGCCGCCTGGGCCAACCTGGACGCTGGTGACCACGCCGGCGATCGGACTGTTCACGCTCAGCCGTCCGGCGGCGTTGGGCGACCCGGCCGCGCTCGACCGCGCGCGCGCCGCGCGGGCCGCCGCCTCGGCGCTCAGCAGCTGCGCCCGGGATGCCTCGACCTCTTGCCGGGCGACGACGCCTTGGTCGGCGAGGTTGCTGTTGCGCTGATAGGCCTGGCGCGCGGCCTCGGACTGAGCCGCGGCCGCGTCCGCGTCGGCGCGGAAGGTGGCCGCGTCGCCGCTCACGAGGCTGGCCAGGGGCTGGCCGATCCGAACGGACTGGCCGGGGGCCACCAGCACCCGTTCCACCCGTCCGCCGACGGAAGCGGCGACGGCGGCGCGGGCATCGGTCATGGGTTCGACGCGACCGGAGAGCCGGGTCTCGGCGCCCCCGCCCCGACCGACGCCGACAACGACCAGACTGGCGGCCTGGGCCTGGGCCGCGCTGAGAGCGACGAAGCCCTCCGGAGCTTCGGCCTCGCCTTCGGCGTGACCGCCCTCCTCTTCGGCGTGACCGGCTTCGCCTTCAGCCGCGGCGCCTTCGGCGGCGGGCGGATCCGACCGCACCACGGCGAGGTAAAGACCCCCGGCCCCGAGGATAACGAGGGCGGCGACCCCGCCGATCAGCAAGGTCTTGTTGGAAATGGGCTTGCGCATCATTGGGCTCCTAGAAAGGGGGCGCGGCCGTCCTGGCGCGCGAGATCGATTTCCGCGCGGACCCGGGCGAGGCGGGCGTCCACGGCGGCGGTTCTGGCGTTGACTAGGGCGGTGCGGGTTGCGCGAAGCTCGAGTTGCGAGATCCGGCCCGCCTCAAAGCCGATCCGCGAGAGGCGGTAGGCTTCTTCGGCGGAGGTCACCCCGGCGTCGGCGGCGTTGACGCGGCTGACTGAGGCGCGGAGGCGGGCTTGTGCTGCGGCCCGGTCCGCCTGGGCTTCCTGGCGGGCGGTCATCAGCCGGGCGTCGGCCGCCCTGAAGTCCGCCTGGGCGGCTTCGATGTTGCCGCGGTTCCGATCGAACAACGGCAGGGGCAGGCTGAGGCCGAACGTCAGCGCCGTCGCGTCTTCTGCCTCGTAGCGGCGAAGGCCGACGCTGGCGCTGACGTCCGGTCGCGACCTGGTGCGTTCGACCGCGATGCGGCTTTCGGCGGCCGAGCGCTCAGCCTCGGCAACGCGCACCGTCGGCGTCTGGTCCGTCGGCGCAAGCGCGGCCGCCGGTGCCAGGTCCAACAGGCTGGCCTCGATGGTCGTCACCGGCTCGATGAGCATGGCCACGGCCGTTAGTCGCGCGAAGGCGGCGTCCCGTTCGGCGATGGCTTCATCGAGACCAGCGCGCGCGGCGGCCGCTTCGCTCTCGCCCTGGATGCCGCGCAGAAGCGGCTCGCGCCCCTCCTCCACCAGCACGAGGGCGGCGCGGGCGTCGGCCAAGGTAAGGCTCAGAGTCTCTTCCGCCAGCATCGCGCGACGTTCGGCCGCCTCGGCGTCGGCGTAGACCAGCGCCAACCGTCCGGCGGCGTCGACTACGGCGAGGTCCCGCCGCAGCGACGCGGTTCCCGCATCCGCGCGAGCTGCATTGATCCGAGCCGTACGCCGGCCCCAGAGCTCAAGATCCTGGGTGATGGAAAGCGTGGTCTCGGCGTTGTCATAACCCGAGAAGGGACCGCTTCCGAACGCATTCTCGGCGTCCAGGGCGAGGGTCGGGTTGGGGCGGACACGCGCCTGCCGAGCCCGCGCTTCCGCGGCGTCCACGAGCGCCCCGGCTTCCAGTGTCGCAGGGGTCTGATCCAGTCGGGCGAGGAGCTCGGCGAACGAAGGGGCGGGGTCAGCCCAGGCGGGGCTGGCCAGCACAGCCGCGAAGGCGGCGAGCGCGCAGCCGAGCGCAAAGCGCGGCGGCCGGCGATATGAGGGAGGCATGATTCATCTTCCAGAGGGAGTGACACGAGAGAGCCCGCGCGGACGCGCGGTCGCCGTGTCAGGCTCTGGGCGGTCGGATCAGGCCATCGGGGGCGATGGAGGCCCGCACCTCGCTGACGGGGAAGGCATGCACGGGTCGCGAATAGACCTGCAGGGGAAGATCGTCCCCCGCCTCGGCCCGCGCGGAGGCGGTGTGATGGCAATGGCCGTGCGCGCAGATGCCGTGTTCGGCGGAGCCGGTATGATCGCCCTGACTTGGATCATGATCCACGGAAGCGTGCGCCGCCGGGAGTTCCGGTATGCAGGTCGCGGCGTCGGCGACCGGCACGACGAAGAAGGCTGCGACCACCAAGGTCGCCGCCAACACCAGTCTCGCCCATGTCGTCATCGACCAGGTCATCGCCAGCTGCATACTTTTGTTCGTTTCGGGGAGCAATGCGTTACACAGTACAGGGACCCATCTGGTCCGGCCCTGTTCACCTGACCGGGCCGGGCCAAGTCTGTCTGCGACGACCGGTCAGGGCCGCACCGCCCGGTAGAGGGAGATGGATCCGGTCGGGGTTGGAAAAACTGTCGTCTCCTCGATTTCTGTGAACCCGACCTCGGCGAGCAGGACAGGGATCACGCCGTCGGCGTTGGGCTGGGTGTCCGCGTGGCCGTCCAGCGCCTGGATGATGCGGAACGCCGTGCGCATCGCGGCTGTCCGTTGCAGGCCGTAGTCGGCGATGTGCAGACGACCGCCCGGCTTGAGCGCGCGCAGACAGGCGGCCAGGCCGGCGCGTTTTTCCGGCAGCGGCAGTTGGTGGAACACGAGGCTCGAGACGATCTTGTCGGCGCCGGCGTCGCCCACGATCCGGCCCACGTCCCGGGCGTAGCCCTGAGCGAAGTCGACGTCGACGCCGCGCGACCGGGTCTTGGCGCGCGCCCGGTCGAGGATGTCTTCGTCGGGATCGATCCCGAGCACCTGGCTCGCCGGCGCTCGCTCCTTGATCAGGGCGGCCAGGGTGCCGGTGCCGCAGCCGACGTCGACGATGCGTTCGCCGGCGCGCGGATCCAGCGCCTCGACCAGGGCGCAACGCCAGACCCGCTCCCGCGTCAGCAGGGCGATCGCGGGGTCGTAGACGTCGCTCAACCAGCTGTGACCGAGCGCCGGGGTGAAGGTCGCCGTCATCCCGCCGCCCTCAGCTCGGCCTGCGACTGGCGGATGATTGACCAGGCCGACTGCAGGAAGACGAGCGCCAGGACGACGCCGGCGATCAGGTCGGGCCAGCGCGAGGCCGTGAGCCAGACCAATCCGCCCGCCGCAGCGACCACCAGGCTCTCGATCAGGTCGTTGCGGGTGCAGAGCCAGACGGAGCGGACATTGGCGTCGCCGTCGCGATGGCGCACCAGCAGCAGGGCCGCCACCGCATTGGCGACGAAGCCGAACAGGCCGAGCCCGGTGATGACCGTCCCCTCGGGCGGCGCGCCGGACACCGCGCGCCAGACGGCGAAGCCGAGGATGAACACCGCCAGCAGCGCCAGACTGGCGCCCTTCACGAGCGCCGCGCCCGAGCGCACCCGCACCGACTTGCCGATGGCCCACAGGCTGATGGCATATGTCGCGCTGTCGGCGAGGAAGTCCAGCGCATTGGCCCCGAGGGAGGCCGAGCCCTGCACCAGCGCTCCGCCGGCGACGGCGACGAAGGCGACGGCGTTGATGGCGATCACAGCCAGCAGGATGCGGCGATAGGCCGGCGAGGCGCCGTCGAACTTCACGGGCGCGCCGCAGCCGCAGCCCGAGGCGGCGGGGACATCCTGGGTCAGG
>NZ_DAMBJX010000049.1:0-4085 GCF_032067225.1 Brevundimonas vesicularis
GGTCTGGAACGACGACCGCGTCGCCGCCATCGACCGCTATGCCGAGACGGCGGGCGACGACATGACGCTGGAGGGCCTGCTGGAAGCCTTCCTGCGACCGCCGTTCGAATGGTCGCTGAAGGGCGGGCCGGGCTGGAAACATTATTCCGCCCTGGTGGCCCAGACCAACGCCAACCCCAGTTTCGGCGGCGAGACGATGGCGCGCTATTTCGACCCGGCCATCCACCGGCTGATCGAACTGATCGCCAAAGTGCTGCCGGGCGCCAGCGAGGTCGACCTGTACTGGGGCTATCACAATCTGTCGGGCGCCCTGACCCTGACGCTGGGCGAGACCGGGCGCCTGGACCGGCTCTCGAACGGCCGGGCGCGATCGGGCGATCTGGAGACGGCGGGCGACTATATGGTCCGGTTCGCGGCGGCCGGGTTCCGGGCTGTGGCCGGGATGTCGTCCCGACAACCCTAATCATTGATGGCCTGATCAGTTAGGGCCGAAGAAGATCGCCCACATCAGACGACCAGGCAGGAAGGTGAAGGCGCCGGCGACGATCAGTCCGCCGACAAACATGCCCGTCATGGAGCGCCGGTGAACAGCCACCCGGTGACGGCGGGCGGCGTAGACCGCCATCGGCAGGGCGACCACGGTCCAACCGCTGAGCAGATGAACCAGAGATAGGCCGCCGGTTCCGTTCGGATTGAGCTGATGGATGAAGAAGGAGCTGACCGCCGTCGTGCCCATCGCCACGACCCAGGCCCAGCCCAGCGTCCGATGCAGCCGGTTTCCCTTGACCCCGACCAGCAGGACGACTCCGATCGCCAGCGCCGTCACGGCCGCAGCCACATGGATCTGGATCGTCGTCGGCGAGGCGAACAGCAGCGACCATCGCGGGGCGTGAAAGGCATAGCCGACGCTCAACATCCGTCCCCCGTCGACCAAAAGATAGGCGACGAGCGGCACGATCAGCAGCGTCAGAGCCAAGGCAGACGATGCGAGGCGAGACAGGCGAGGCATGGGGATATCTCCGTTTCCACCGCCTTGCCGCGGCGCTTCGATCATTGCATCCCGGCTTTCGCCAACGGCCGTCCAGACTGCGCCAACGCCCACCCGACTTTCCCGAGGTTGGAAATCATGGTCTCAAGGCGGGACCGCCAGATGCCGAAAGCCGCCATGACGTCCCAAGCCGCCGACCGCCGCCGCACCTTTTTGCGTGGGCTTATCGTCGCCGTTCTGGCGGGCGTCTTTCTGGCGGTGACCGGCGCTTTCGGCAGCGCGGGCGCGTCCCTGCCCGTGCGCTTGGCCTATTGGGTGGTGATCATGGTGCTGGGCGGGCTTTGGGGGCATCTGTGCAGCGTCTTGGTCAGCCGATTTCTGGATTCGGACGAGCGGCCTTGGCTGACGATTGCGGCCATGGTCCTGATCATCACCGGGCCGCTGTGCGTGCTGGTCTGGGCGGCGACGGGATTGTTCTTCGCCCAGAGGCTCTATCCGCTGGCGGTGCTGCCGCAGCTGATCGTGCCTGTGTTGGTCATTACGGCGGCGGTGACGACGTTGAACGTCTTTTTGGGGCGGGCCGTGCCGGTCCAGACCCATGCGGCGCCGCCTGAGACAGCGGCCCGCCCGGTTCGGTTTCTGGACCGTCTGCCCATGAAGCTGAAAGGCGCGACGATCCGGGCGGTGCAGGCCGAGGACCACTATCTGCGCATCCACACCGACCGGGGATCGGACCTGATCCTGATGCGGCTGTCGGACGCGGTGGAGGAACTGGAGGGGCTGGAGGGCGCCCAGACGCACCGCAGCTGGTGGGTGGCGCGCGAGGCGGTGCGCGCCGTCGAACGCGGCGACGGTCGCGCGACCCTGACGCTGGACGGCGGCCTGTCGGCGCCGGTCAGCCGCCGTTACGCCCGGATGCTGCGCGACGCCGAATGGTGGTGACGCTTCAGGGCGCGGGCTGGGTGGTCAGCATCGACGCCGGCGCCGCGCAGCCGGTCAACTCGTCGTCGCCGATCTCGACCTTGGCCGTCAGCGGATAGGTGCGGTCGCTCATGCCGTCCGAACATTCGGTGGCGATCAGCACGACGTTCAGCGCCTGGTTCAGATTGGTCGAGCTGGCGAAGGTCGCGACCGTGCCCTGAACCGTCGCGCCATGGTTCGGCGCGCGCTGGGTCGGCTGATCGACGCGGGTGTAGATCAGGGCGTCCGGTGTGATCTCCACGCCCCAGAAGGGTTCCGTCCCCAACGCCCTCACCGGCTGGCCCAGATCGACGCCGCCCAGGGTGACGGCGGCCTGGGGCTGCGGCGCCGGCTTGGGCTTGGAATCCTCGCGGTCGTAACAGGCGCTGAGCGAGACGCCGGCGAGGGCGATGGCGAGCGGGGCGGCGGCGAGCGGAATGAGGCGCATGACGGCTCCTTTTGGTTCGGGCGCAGGTGAGGTCCCCGCCACCCTCGGTCAAGGGGCGCGGCTGGGTTATGCTGGTTCCATGTCGATTCGCCCCACCGCATTCGAGTTCTTCGCCGGGGGCGGCCTGGCGGGGTTAGGACTGTCCGCCGCCGGCATCGACACCGTCTTCGCCAACGACATGGACGGGGCCAAGGCGCGCGCCTTCACGGCCAATCATCCGCATACCCCGTTTCGTCAGGGCGATGTCTGGACACTGACCGTCGACGATCTGCCGGGACGGCCCGACATGGCCTGGGCCTCGTCGCCCTGTCAGGACGTCAGCCTGGCGGGCGCGCGCGGCGGGCTGGAGGCCGGGCGGTCGGGCGCCTTCTGGGGCTTCTGGCGGCTGATGCAGGGGCTGGCGGCCGAGGGGCGCAGCCCGCGCGTGATCGTGCTGGAGAACGTCATCGGCCTGCTGACTTCCGGGCCAAAGACCGAAGTGGCGCGGGATTTCGCGGCCGTCTGCACGGCGATGGTCGAGGCGGGCTATACGGTCGGCGCGCTGGAGATGGACGCCGCCCACTGGCTGCCCCAGTCGCGGCCGCGCCTGTTCGTGGTGGCCATTCAGGGCGAGGCGCCGCGCGCGGCCGGTCCGACCCAGCCCTTCCATTCACCCCGTCTCATCGCCGCCCACGCGCGCCTGCCCGAGGTGGTGAAGGCGGCCTGGGCCTGGTGGTCGCTGCCTGCGCCGTCGCAGCGCAATCCGGACTTGGCGGCCATTCTGGAGCCGGACGACGCCGTCACTTGGCTGGATGATGCGGACGCCATCCTGGCCCTGGCCGCGCCGCTGCACCGCGCCCGGATCGCGTCGGGCCTGGCGTCGGGCCAGCGCTGTGTCGGCGCCGCCTATCGCCGGGTGCGGACCGAGAACGGCCGCAAGGTCCAGCGTCTGGAAATCCGGTTCGATGGTCTGGCCGGATGCCTGAGGACGCCGGCCGGCGGCTCGTCGCGTCAATATGTGGTGGTGTGCGATCGGGGCTTGGCGCGGGTTCGGCGGCTGACCGGGCGCGAGGCCGCGCGGCTGATGGGCGTGTCTGACGACTATCGCCTGCCGTCGAGCGAAAGCGCGGCGCTGAAGCTGATGGGCGATGCGGTCGCCGTGCCGGTGGTCAGGGCGCTGGCTGAAGGGCTGTTGCTGCCCGCGCTGTTGGATCGACGCGCCGCCGCCTGACGCCGTCACTGATCGCCAGATAAAAACACCCACCGGGATATCGCCCGAGGGGTGGGAAACATGCGGCCGTTAGCGCTGGACCCACTGGCCTTGAGCGTTGCGGTACCATTGGCCCGAGGAGATGCGGGGCAGCAGCTGGGCCTCGAACATCCGGGCCCCGGCGACATCCGCCGAAGTGCCCGCGTCGGCGGCGCTGCGGGCGTAGGCGGCGCGGCGGCCGGAGTTGGTGGCGTCGACGGCGGCGCGCAGGCTGGCGTCCGAGGTCGGGGTGCGGAAGCCCAGGTAACCGTCGGCCTGCTCACCCACGGTGCCAGCGGCCTTGGCTTGGTCGATCTGCGCCTTCTGGGCGCTGGTCTGGGCGATGGCGGCGCCCGCGACGCCCAGAGCCGCAACGGCGGCGCCGATGACGAAGAGTTTGCGGAAGGTCATGTCAGCCTGTCCCTTTCAGAGAGAAGCGGGAAATCAGAAGAGGTTGGGGT
>NZ_DAMBJX010000049.1:4095-15889 GCF_032067225.1 Brevundimonas vesicularis
CCAGCCGAACGCGCACGTCGGCGTCCAGCTTGGCGTAGATCTGGATCGGCGCGACCTCAAGACGGATGGTCGGGGCGCAGGCCGCGAGGGCGACGACGACGGCTCCGAAACCGAGGCCGGCCAATTGGCGCTTGTGGATCATGACGTGGGCTCCGGTTCGGCCGAGGGTGATGTCTCTAATAGCACGCCGTCCAATGAACGCGCGCTGAATGGTGAAGTTCAATCGGCAGGCGCCGGGACGGGCGCGGGCGTCGCATCCTGCTGACCCTGGCGAGCGCGATTGACGGCCAGTAGATCCGAGATCAGCTGGTTGGCGTTCAGGGTCGTGTCCAGCGTCAGATCGATCTGGGTGTTCGACGGCAACGGCAGTTTGCGGCTCAGGAACTGGCGGCTGATCAGTTCGCCGATCGTGAGCCGAAGCTCCTGGCGCTTGGGCGGATCGTGGCGGCCGCGAATGTGAAACAGGACCGCCAGACGCCCGCCGTCCAGGCTGTTCACATCGGCGCTGAGCTGGTCGAAGGACAGGTTCTCCATCGCCTGATAGGCCAGGTCCTCGACGACGTTTTCCGACACCTCGCCGCCTCCGCCGCTGGCGGCGACATCGGTCAGGACGTCCCGCTTGATTGACAGGCGGCCCGGCTGGACCGCCTCCAGCTTGCCGGCGGTGATCTTGAGCCCGCGCTTGGGGTCCATGATGAAGGGCAGGTGGCCCGAGACGACGGCGTCCAACTGAACCTTGTCGTCAAAGCCGGTGTCGGCGACAATATCGCCCAGCTGCACCCGATCCAGCACGATCACGCCGCTGTAGGGCTGGGTCGCGTCCAGCGGGACGGTGAAGGGCTCGACCGAGACGGTCCCGCCGCCGGCGACGACCTGGGCGCCGTCGATCAGCACCCCAGCCTCATTGACCGAGAAGGTCACATCCAGCGCCGTGACGGCCGTGCCGACGGCGAGGCTGTCGGCCGTCAGCTTCTGGTTCGGGGAGGTGATCAGGGGCGTCAGGCTGCTGAAGACGATGTCGCCGCGCAGGCCCTTCACGGCCCCGACCGGACTGACGAAATCCAGGCCTGGCGTTACCAGATGGCCGCTGGAGGTCGGTTCGGCGTCCTTGGTCCAGTTGAAACGGCCGTCGAAGCTGACGGCGCCCTCGACCGGCGACTGTAGGAATTCGGCGGCCAAGGGGCTGAGCATCGCCGGCTGAAGCCCATGCTCGGCGAAGGTCACGTTCGGAGCGGTGATGACGATGCCGCCCGATCCGGTGCGGCCATCGTGCGCCAGGGTCAGGCGGCCGAGACCATAGGCGGCCGCCGCGCCCGTGCCCTTCAGATCGAAGGCGCCGCTCCAGCGTTCGTTGGCTAGCGTCGCAGATCCTGTGGCGGAAAGCGGTTCGAAACGTTCCGGCGTCAGGGCGTCGATGACGCGGGCGGCGGCCACATTGGCGGTCAAACCGATGCCGGCCTTGGTCCCATCGACGGTGACACGGCCCGAGGCGTCGGCGAACCGCATGCCGAGGAAGGGCGCCTGGGCCGAAACCTGACTGAACCCGCTCGCGACGCGCCAGACGCCGTCCTTCGACGTCAGCAGCGGACCACCCTGGGGACACAGTTTGCCGGCGACCTGATGGACATCATTCTCGTCCAGCTCCAGCCGCTCGACGGTCAGGTCGACGCAGTCGGATGTGGCATAGGTCAGCCGGCCGGCGTTCAGGGCCAGGACGCCACGTGTTCGAGCGTCGATGCCGCGCGCCAGATCGAAATCCAGTCGGGCGCGACCGTCCAGCGTCGCTTCGAACCCGCCTTCGGTCAGGCGCCAGTTCGGGATCGCGACGGACATTTCCGGCAGGCCCTTGCCGCGCGTTGCGGTCAGGGTCAGCGCCCCGCCGCCCAGCCGTCCCGGCTCGGCCTGATAAGCGCCGCCCTGACCCTGAGCCACCGTCAGGACGCCGCCGTTGGCGGGCGTCAGGGTGACAGGACGCGACAGGGATACGGTCGTGCCGGCCGCGCCCGTGGCGAAGCGGAGGGCGGGCGCGTTCAGGGCGAAGCGTCCCAGCGCGCGCTTCATCTCGGCCAGCTCGGCGATGTCGTCGCGGCCGACCGCGCCGAACAGGGGCCAGGCCCCGTCCGCGGCGCGAAGCGATCCGTTCGCCGCGATCTGAACCCCGCCGTCACTGACCACGTCCAGATCCAGGTCGGCGCGGCCGCGCTTCAGCGCCAGGTCGCCGAAACCGAAACGGTCGAAGGTCGCGCTCAATGGGCCTGTCGCCTCGAAGGCCGAGTCCTTGCCGCCCAATGCCAAATCGCGCGACGTCAACGACAGTCCGGCGATCGTCGTCTGACCCGTCCGTCCCGAACCGGCGGTCAGGGCCAGCGGCCCCTGCATGCGCCAGCGCACGGCGTCGTCGCGCGACACCGACAGCTTGCTGCGCGTCGCCGTCGCGGCGACATCCGCGATACGCAGGTCCGCGCCCTCGACGGCCGCCGCCTTCAGCGCGGTCGTGACTTCGCCGTCCAGCCGGAAGGTTTCGATCCAGCCGGAGACGGCGCCGTCGAACCGGGCGGCGACATCGGCGCTGCGGGCGCTGAGCGTCGAGGTTCCCAGGCGCTCGCCGGTCAAGCGGGCGTCCAGAACCGCCCGGCCGTCGCCACGCCGCGTCTTCAGATCCGGATAGGGCAGATCGCCGGTCAGCGTCAGCGCAGCCCCCTGCCCCCGCGCAGCCGGTGTCGCGAAGCTGTTGGCGGCGGCCGACAGCTTGATCGCTATCCGGTCGCCGGTTGTGGTCAGGTCCAGCAGGCCGGACAGGCCCTGAGCCTCTGTCGCGCTACTCTTCAGCGCAGCCGTCGGCAGACGCGCCGCCAGCCGCATCAGCTTGCCGTCGTCGATCCGGGCGTCAGCCAGCAGATCGACCGGCCCGTATTCCGTGTTCAACCGCCCACGACCGCCCTCGACGATGACCAGGGGCCCGCGCGAATCCGGACGCGGCGGTCCGCCTGTGAACTCCTTGATCAGCGGATCCAGCGACCCGAACGACAGCTTTCCACCCTTCCAACTGGCCCGGACGACCGGTCGCAGCAGGCGGATGCGGCTGGGGGTCACGCCCAAGCCCGACCTGGACCACGGCAGGGCGACGGCGTAATCGACCTCGGCCCGCTCGACCACGACATCCGGATTTTCGGGATCGCCGATGCGGATGCGGCCGACGAAGCCGTCGATCTCGATCCGCTCCACTTCGACATCGGCCGGGATCCCGCGCTGGTCCAGCCAGCCGACGAGGACATTGCGCGCCACCGCGCGGCGATTGAGGTAGATCAGGGCCGCCACCACGCCGATCAGCAGCGCTAGGATCAGAACGCCGACAGCGACGGCGCGCAGGACGCGACGGGTCTTGGCCTGCGGCTTTGGCTTTGGCTTGGACGGTGTGTCGGTCAAACGGATCGATCGCGTGATTGAAACAGCGGGCCGTCCACCTTGGTCATCCTTGTCTCCAGCACAAGATCAAAGCGTGACGGTCGGTCGTCGGCGCCCGCTTCCTGCCGGTCAAGCTGGGCCAGATAACGGCGAATCGATTGGTCGGGATCCCCGCACCGTCGAGCTTTGTCTGACGCACGTTAACCGTTTGTAACGGTCTGCTTTCCAAAATGAGACAAGCGCGGTATAGGACCGCCTTCGCGCCACGGGCGATACGGCGCGATCTTCGAGAACGAGTAAAGCTTTGGCGCCGAAGGCGTCGCAATACGACGGGGACCGATGGCTCAGTTCGACCCACGCCGCCAGCCGACGCGGCTCGCGCCGCATATGCTCACGGCGGCCGCTGCAATCTCGGTGGCGATGCTCGCTGGTCGAGCTTATCAACCCGCTCAGGCCGAAGAAGTTCCCGCCCTGACTTCGGCTCAGATGGCGGCCATGGAGGCCAAGGCCTTCGCCGCCGCCAATGCGCCCGCCGGCCTGACCGCGCCCGAGGCCGTCAACGTCCAGATCCGCCGTGGTGAAACCTTCGAACAGGCCGTGCGCCGCACCGGCGTCGCCCCCGAAGAAGCCAGCGCCGTCGCCGCCACCGTCGCCAACGCCTTCGACCTGGCCGATCTGCGCGCCGGACTGAAGTTCGAAACCGCCATCGCCAAACCGCGCAACGGCCGGGGCGACGCCCGCCTGATCGGCCTGACCATGCGCACCGGCCCGGCGTCGCAACTGACAGTGTCGCGCAGCTTCGACGGCGCCTTGCGCCTGCGTTCGCTGGAAGAAAAAGTCACCCATGAGACCGTCGTCCTGAAGGGCGATGTCGAGCGCAGCCTGTCGGCCAGCGCGCGTGAACTGGGCGCCACCGCCTCCATCGTCCGTTCCGCGAGCCGCCTGTTCGCCACCAAGTTCGACATGCAGCGCGACATCCGCGCCTCCGACGAGTTCACCATGGTCTTCGACCGTGAAGTGACCGAGGCCGGACGCACGGTGGACGTGGGCGACCTTATGTACGCCGAACTGCGCGGCGTCACCTTCTATCGCTTCAAGCCCGCCGGCGCGAAGGAAGCTCAGTTCTTCGACTCGAACGGCAAGAACCTGCGCTCCGCCATGATGCGCACGCCGCTGCAGAGCTTCCGCCGCGTGTCGTCCAACTTCGGTTTCCGCACCCACCCGATCTCGGGCTACAAGAAGATGCACCAGGGCATCGACTTCGCCGCCGGAACCGGCACGCCGGTCGTGGCCCCCGCCGATGGCGTGGTGGTCGAGGCGCGCCGCTGGGGCGGGTATGGCAACTGGCTGCGCATCCGCCACAACAACGGCCTGGAAAGCGGCTACGGCCACCTGTCGCGCTACGGCTCGGGCATCCGCGCCGGCCAGCGGGTCAGCCAGGGTCAGATCGTCGCCTACGTCGGCTCGACCGGCGCCTCGACCGGTCCGCACCTGCATTATGAGCTGTGGCGCGGCGGCCAGCGGATCAATCCCGCCGGCGTGCGCACCCAGGAAGGCACCGAACTGGCCGGCGCTGACCTGACCGCCTTCCGCGCCGAAAAGGCCCGCATCGACCGCATCATCGCCTCGGGCGGTCAAAAGCGTCCGGCCATGCAGCAGGCCTCGGCCGAAGGCCTGCGGCCCGCCCGCGGCTAAGGTTCAGCCGACCAGACGCGGGGTCGCGCGCCCCGGTGTCGGGCAGGACAGGCCGTGGACCGTCACATCGGCCTCGCCCAGCTTCAGGCCCAACAGGTCCAGTACCGGATTCAGCGCGCCGTCCAGCACCGGCCCCAGCGGGTCCAGCAGCCGCCCCAGGGCCTTGGTCAGGTCGCCGAGCCCCATGCCAAGGCCGATCACGTTCACATCCACGTCCAGGCGCGCCAGCAGGCTGGCCGCCGCACCGCTGGCGAAGCCGCGCGACGCCATGGTCTTGGTGCGCTGATTGTCGATGTCGCCCGCGTCGAACCTCAGCGATCTGAAACCGGCGTCCGCCGCCTCGACATCGGCCTTGCCGGTGATGCTGACGAGGCCCAGGACCGACAGCAGGGTCGCGCGCTGGGGCGTCAGCGGGGTTTTGAAATCGCCCAGCTTCGCCTCGTCCACCACACCGATCGATGCGCGCGCCAAGCCCGGCCGCACATCGACCTCGACCGCGCGCGTCGGATCGCAGGACAGCGACTTCAGTCGCGCCTCGGACGCCGCCAGTTCGATCAGGATCGGCAGTTCGACCCGCGCCAGACCCGACAGGGATTGCGCGGTCTTGGCCCGCACATAGAGCCGCGCCTGGGCCGTGTGGATGATCGGCTGGCCGTCAGCCGTCACCGTTACCCACGGAGAGCGATTGGGCCGTTCGCCGATCGCCAGGCTGGTCTTCAGATCCGCCAGCCCCGCCGGCACGCCCAGGTTCAGCGCGATCTGTCGATCCCCGCCCCCGACCTCCAGCATGGCCATGACCAGATCCATGGCCGACACCGAGGCGTCCAGCCCCTCGCGGATCCCGTCCGGCGCGCGCGCCTCCAGCCCGATCAGATCGCCCAGCTTGACCTTTGTACCGACCGAGGCCGAGGCCACCTTGCCCAGCGCCCCGCCGTCCTGGCCGCCCGCCACCCGCTCCAGCACCCTCAGCGCGCGGCCGGCGTCGACCTGGCTCGCCAGAAGCCGGTCGTAATCCCCGAGTTCGACGCCCAGATCGGTCGCGAGGGCGTCGGTGAACCCCAGCAGATTGACGTCGAGATCGATTAGACGACGATAGTCCATGACGCTGAGCGAGACCTTGGACCCGGTCAGGCCGCCGAGCACCTGATTGGCCACGCCGCCGTCCAGTCGCGCCAGGCGCGACCCGATCGAGATCATGGCCTTGGGCGTCCCGCCGCCCGTCGTCGCCGTGGCCCGGCGGGTGACCCGCACCTGATCGCGGCCCAGCAACAGCGGCGTGAAGAACATCGGCGCGCGACTGGTGACCTCGACCCGCGCGGCGTTCGGCTTGATCCCGCCGGTTATGAACCGGTCATTGCGCGCCTTGGCCGGGTCGGGCGTATAGACGCCCAGCGCCGTCGCCACCGTGACCGAGACGTCGGGCGCGACATTGGCCTCGACCGTCGCCTGGGCCGCGCGCGAGACTGCGCCCTCGCCCTGCGCCAGGTTTCGCACCGCAGACAGCGCCGCGAGATCCGCCGCCCCCTGAACCCGGCGCGTGTGCAGAACCAGAACGCCCAGGTCGATCACCGCCGCCGTGAACAGACACAACAGGCCGCCCGCGACCGCCGCGATCACCGCCACCGCCCCGCGTCGATCGGCGCCGAACCGGAGCCGCAGACAAGGCGCCCGGACACTCATCAATAGTCGCCCACATGGATGACCGCCGAACGCCGAATGACAGACGGCGGACGCGGCAGCATCCCGCCCAGCGCCATGATCAGACTGTCGCTCGCGTCATAGACGACGACGACCTGCAGGCGGCCGGCGTCCTCCATCACCTCGATGGTCGTGTGATCCGGGTTCAGCGCCACGCCCCGCACCGCCTCGCTGACCTCGCGCCGCGCCAGGCCGTCGCGCTCGATTGGATCCAGCCCCCCGATCGCCGCCCTGACCCCCTCCGACGCCAGGGCCTGAACCGACTGGGCCATCAGAAACCAGCCGCCATAGACGACGATGCCGATCAGCAGCAGGACCAGAATCGGCCCCACCAGCGCAAACTCAACCGCCGCCACGCCCTCGCGCCCGCGCCGCCTTGCAGAAGGAATGGGTCCGAACGCCCGCATACCAACCTCACGATTACCATCATGGGTTGTATATCAGGCACAGTTAAGCGTTCGTGTGGCCGGCGCCATATCCATTCTACGGCTTCTCGCAGGTACAATCGCGCGCGAATACCAAGGCATCTGCCCGGCGCCAATAGCGGGCCGGGAGATTGCCACGAAAATCGGACCGCCCCTGAAGGTGTAGCTCGATCAGCCGCTGCGTCGCGGACCGAACGGCATGTTCACGCAATGGCCCGCCAAACGGAACCTACGTCTCCGCCCGAATCTTGCCCTTGCCTAAAGACCCGCGAAGTCCACAGCCTTGGCGAATAGTTCACCACGACTGCTGACGTCCAACTTGCGATAGGCATGCTTGATGTGAGTGCGCAGTGTCTCGATGGAGATGTCTTGCTTTTGAGCAATACGCCCCGTCTCCATCCCCGCCAACATCATCGTCACGATGTGTTTTTCGCAGGGTGTCAGGTGGTGAATCTGGAGCATTGCTTCGTACGAAACACGGTCCGCCATTCGGTGTGCGGCAAACCCGATGCTGTCGTCATCGCCCGGTATCAGTTGCTGGCAGCGCAAAAGCCATTGTCGATCCGCATCCGTCGATGTGACGGCATAGATCGCTTGCCCGGGCACAGCGTCTCTCAGAAGGCGCGCCAGCGCTGCAGCCGTCTGAGCACTGTCGGAGACAAGATGGTCGTCAATGAGCCGGAACACGCCGGCGTCCTTCAACATTCGATAGGCGGCTTCGTTCGCCCAACCGATACGTCCCGATCGCGATAACAACATCCTGGCGCGAGGATCGATGTTGACCCAAGCCGCGATGGCGCGAGACCAGGGCGGTATGAGATCGGCGTCATCGTCGAAGTTCAGGTTCGCCTGTCGCGGATCGCAGTCGCCGATTTCACTCCCGACAGCAAGAAAGCCCGTCACGCCCACAATCATCTCAACCCTCCCTCGTGGCTGGGCCTCGATGCTCGACACGTAAACAGCCATTCCAAGCGTCGAGCGTTCTCAGGCGCAGTTCACCACACCGTCCTATCCACAGACCGGGGCAATTGACATACCCGAGTTAGGGGAGTGACGGCCGTCGAAGCCGATCCAGCTCAATACCGCTCGCCAAGTGGCGTCGAACTTTTACACCGCCACGCTGGCGCAGCTTCAAGCTGTGTCCTTGCACCACCAATAATGATGCGCAGATCGACTAAGCAATCATCGATAGTGTCTTTGACGATGCGACGCCGCCTCCAGCGGTGAATAGATGATGACACCACGACATTGTGGCGCCCACCCAGTCTCATTGGGCGGGAAAATATTGAAAAGCTGGAGGATAATATGCGGACCTATATTATTGCAGCGGCGACTGCCGCTGCGGCCTTGCTGGCGATGCCGGCGGTGTCGAGCGCACAGACCAATGTGACCGTCTCGACCACCGTGACCAACTTCTGCGGCATCGGCTTGGCCAATGTTGCAGGCGGAAACGTCGCGGTCGCCAACGGCGTACGTCAGAAGGTCACCACATTGCGGATGTCGTGCAACGCCGCCAGCGGCGCCAAACTGACATCAAGCGCCGCCAACGGCGACTTCAAGTCGGCGGCAGGCAAACTGATCAACTACGATTGGGATCTGTCCGTGCCGGAAATCCCCAGCCTGGGCTTTGCGGCCAACGACACCTATCCTGGCGAACCTGCCCAAGTCACCAACTCTGGCGGCTACAGCCAAAAACTGGCTGACGGCGTCTTCGGCGATCTGTTCCTGAACCTCTGCTACAACGTCCCCGGCGGCAGCGGTGTGGGCGGAACGCAGGGCGATCCGAGCAACCCCGGCTCTTCGGGTTGCGCTGCCTCCCCCTCGGGTCCAGGCGCCGCCTCGGCTCCGGCCGGAACCTATACGGAAACCTTCACCTTCTCGCTCGATCCCGCTTGATCGTCGCGAAATGCAGGGGCCGCCCTCGGACGGCCCCTGCTTCTTCGTGAGAAGTTTGACAACACAACGGGGGCAACGATGACACGTCGTGTATTCGCGACACTGATGGCCGCAGCGGCTTTAACGACAGTCCTGATGGCAGGCGCGACTGCACCGGCCGAGGCCATGGACGTTTCGCCCATGATCTCGAAGATCACGCCATCCGGCAATGGGTCCAGCTATCGGATGACCGTCAGGAACGACAGCGCCACACCAGCGACGGTCGAAATCGAGACCTATCGCATGCAGGTCGATGATAACGGCGCCCGGTCTCTGGTCGAAGACGACAAAGACATTACGGTGTTTCCTGTCCAGTCCGTCATCCCGGCCAATCGCGAGCAGGTGATCCAAGTCCGCTACACGGGCGACGCTACCGAAGAGGGCCGTATGTATCTGGTCCGCGCAGCTCAATTGCCGATCAATATGCAGACAACGCCGAGCGACGGCGGCGTCGGCGCCGACATTCAGGTCGCCTTCACCATCAATACCTATGTGTTCGTGGCCCCGCCCAGAGCGCGCGCCGAAGTGCAGGTCACTGCGGTGTCGCGCGAGCCGAACGGCGACGTCATCCTGACCGCCCATAATTCAGGGACCGGCTTCGCCTATATCCGTGAGTCCAGGATCATCCTGAAGACGGCGGACGGACAGTCGCATGAGGTGCCGGCCGCCGAAGTGGATGTCGGACAGGTCAGCGTGATCGCCGGCGGCGCCACGCGGCAGGTGAAGATACCGGCGGCCCTCGCCGCATCGGCATCCGGCGACCTCACCGCTTCCATCGTGCTGCTGTGAGGACCGGCTATGGCCCGCAAGTCCCTCAAGGGCGGGCGGTCCGGAGCACGAACCGCCTTTCGCCGCATCGGGGCCGTCGCCTGCATGGGAGGCGGATTGGCTACCGTGGCGCATGCCGCTCCCGTCGTGCTGACCGATGAAGTCATGCGCACGGCCCCGCCGGACTATTCCGCCATCACAGCCATTGATCGAGGCGAAAGCGAACGCCCAGTCACCGAAGCTTCGCCGCCCATTCAGGACCAGTCTCCTTCGGTCAGGCCGTCCTCGGTCTTTACGCCGATCCAGGGGCCGCTAACGCTCGACGGCAAATATCTTGGCGACATCAGCGGCTCGGTCGACGCCCAGGGCCAGGGATTGGTGGATGCGACAGCCCTGCTGGACCTATTGCGGCCTCAGATCGGGTCCGAACTCTTCACCACCCTGTCAGGCCGGATCGCGACACAGACTAAGGTCAATATGGCGGACCTTGTCAGCGACACCTTCTCTCTGACCTTCGATCCCCTGTCTCTGACCTTCGTTGCGACATCCACGCCGGAAAGCCGAGCACGGCGCGATGTAGGCTTCTCCCAGACCCCGGTGATCGACCCTGCCGCCTTCGATCAACCGGCGGACTTTTCGGCCGGCGCGAATATCACCCTGGCCCAACTCTACTCCCACACCGACACTCGTTTTTCGCCGCTGCAGGGCGGCGTCGACTTTTTCGCCAATCTCGGCGGGTTTGACGGCGTCACGCTGACCACCGGCGTCGATTACGACGGGAACAACACACAAGGCCGCTGGCAGCGCCGCGAAATCCGTCTGACCAAGGACATCTTCAAATCCGCCGTGCGTCTGACCGCCGGCGAGTTCGCGCCCCCTATCGACAGTTTTCAGGGCTCGCAAAGATTTTTGGGGCTATCGGCCGCACGCGCGTATTCAACCATTCGACCCTTCCAGAACGTGCGTCCCGCAGGGCGCCGGCAGTTCATCCTAGACCGTCCGGCCTTGGTCGTCGTCGAGGTCAACGGCGTGGTGGCGGAACGAATCCGCCTGGACGCCGGCCCCTACTCCATTGGCGACTTTCCCTTCGCGCAAGGCGCCAACACGGTGCGCCTGCTCGTCGAAGACGACAGCGGTCGGCGCGAGATCGCTGTGTTCGACCTGTTCGGCGGCGCCGGGCTGCTGGATCGCGGCGTGTTGGATTTCGGCGTGTCGGCCGGACTGCTGGAGGAAGGCGGAGATCTTCAGTACGGCTCGACGCTGGCCGCGAGCGGCTTTGTTCGCAAGGGCCTGTCCGATGTTCGGACCGTCGGCGTCAACGCTCAGATCGCCGACCGAAAGGGGCAAGCCGGCGCAATAGCGACATGGGGTTCCAAACTGGGTCTGATCCAGGTGAGCAGCGCCGCCAGCCACAACGGCGACACCGGAAAAAGCGGCTACGTCGCCTCTGTCGACTATCTCCTCGAAAGAACTTTGGGCAAGACCGCTGATGCGCGCCTTGTGGCGTCGGCCCAGGCAACCAGCCGCTATTTTCAGAGCGCTTTCGATCCGTCCGCTTTCAACAACGAGAAATGGCGCGCCGCCGCGCGGCTGCTTGTGCGTTTTCGTGACTATTCGATCAGCGGCGGCGTCGCCTTCGTAAAGGGTCGCGAACAAAAAGATCGCACCGATTTCAGCCTGGGCCTGGGCCGCACTTTCCGTCGTTTCGCGGTCAATCTGGCCTGGCAGCGCGGGTCCACCGAAGATGGCCGCGACGAGGACCGCTTCGGACTGACGCTGACGTCGCGCTTCGGCGGGCGCTGGAGCACCACCGCGCGCTACGACACCGACAACGACCTGCGTGAGGTTGGGGTGTCACGCGCATCTTC
>NZ_DAMBJX010000049.1:15899-20134 GCF_032067225.1 Brevundimonas vesicularis
CGTCTCAACGACTTGAGCGGCGACTTGCGGCTGTCGCAAGATCGAACCAACCAAGCGATCACGGCGGACCTGCGCTACATCAATAATCGGTTCGACGCCGAACTCGTATCGAACCGGCTGGTTTCGTCCGAGCCCGGTGGGGTCACGCGCCAGGAGTCGTTGTGGCGAATGTCGACGATGATCGGTTACGCCGGCGGCGCCTTTGGCGTCGGACGGTCGGCGCGCGAGGGCTTCGTCATCGCAACACCCCACCCCACCCTCTCCCGTTCGCGCATCAAGCTGACGGATTCCAGCGGCAATACGGTCGCGCACAGCGGATGGCTGGGTCCGGCTCTGGTCGGCTTGGATCGCGGCTATGGCGTCAATCGCTACGAGATCGAGGCCGATCCGCTGCCGCAGGGCTATGACCTGGGTAGTGGTGTGGTCAACATCTTCCCCGGCTACGGCAACGGTTACCGCTTCGTGGTGGGTAGCGACGCGTCGCGCACTGCGCGAGGCGTCCTGATGTCCGCCAATGGGCCGGTCGCTCTGGCCGGCGGCGTCATCCAAGCGGCAGGCGCTCCGGCTGATGCCGAGGGCAAGCCCTTCTTCACCAACCGCTCCGGGCGTTTCGTCGCCGATGGCCTGGCTCCGGGTCGCTATCGCCTGGTGATCCAGGGCGCCGTGGTGGGAGAATTCGTGATTCCCGAGAAAGTGGAAGGAACAGTCGATGTCGGCGAAATCCGCACGTCTCCGCCGTCGCCGTAGGCGCAAGGCGCAAGGTGACCGAAAGATCCGGGTTCCAACCTGGTCTGAAACGCTGACCGTCATCGTCTCGCTGGTCCTGGCGGCTATCCTGGCCGTGACCGCCTCTAAGGCGAGAGCCTGCGACCTTGCCCTGAGCCAGAGCCCCAGCACTGTCGTCATCAACTACAATCCCTTCGCTGCGGGACCGTCGAGCGGCGCCATCGATCTGGGCCTGAAGAACCAGGCAGACGAGGTCTGCGAGCTGCGGCTGTCCGTTGTTGACGACGGCGGGGCGATTGTTTCCGGGCTGGCCCTTGGGGGCGTGGGGGTGCAGTTCCGCCCGCGAGAGGCGTCGGGGCTTCAGACGTCTGACGTCGAGCCTGGCGTCTTCCGCTACACTCTCGCAGGCAAGGCGACAGGTCAGGCGCAGCTGGACGCCGCCATCGTCGTGGACGCCGTGCCCGACGCCGGAACCTACGCTACCGACCTGAAGCTGCTGGTCAAGGACGCTGATGGAACGGCTTTGCTTGCCCCAATCCCGGTCCGTATGCAGTTGGTCTCCACGCCCCGAGCACAACTGAATCTGGCTGGCGCCGCCGGCGCCTTTGGTTCCAGTTCCAGTGTGGAGGTGGTCGATTTCGATGACGCCTCTACCGGCCTGACGCGGCGCATCTTCATCCAGGTCCGCGCCAATGCACCGTCGGTCATCGCGATCACGTCCGAACATCGCGGCCTGATGCAGCATCAGGGCGACGCGGAGACCACGTCCGCCGTCGCCTACACGGTCGAGCTGGACGGGACGCCGGTCGATCTACAGGCGCCCTGGACCAAGGAGGTCCATCCGCCCCGCACCCTCGCCGGCATGTCGCTGCCGATGCTGTTCACCTTGGGCAAGATCAAGGATCAGATGGCCGGTCGCTATGAGGATGTGCTCGCCATCGACATATCGCCCCGCTGACGAAAGATACCCCATCATGGTTAGCCCATAGCGGCGATTACGACCCGACCGTCAAACTGGTAACAAAGTTAACGCGATGAGCCGGCTGTTTGGAGGAGCCGGCACACACAGATCGTAAGCTTGAGGCTGACAGCCCTATCCGGGTTTGGACAGCCTGCAGAAATGGGTGGCGCAAATGTATGAGCAAAAGATAGCGGCGTCGTCGCGAACAGACGGCCGTGCTGTTTCAGCGATCCTGCAAGGAGAATTTGGGCAGCGCCGGACGCCAATCAGATCAACCGGAAATCCGACACCCCTGCCCCGTGCGGACTGCACCGCCTGGTTCGAACATGACATTCTCGCCCGGTTCGTTCTGGATCCTCAGGGCTGCGTGATCCACGCCAACGCCAATGCCAGAGCCATGATTGCAGCGGGTGTGCTGGGCGCTGGCGGGGCCTTTATCTGCCCTTCCCATCGCAATCGTGGCGAGTTCGACGCCTTGGCCAACCGTCTGCTGGAAGGACGACAATCGCACGGCCGCCTTCTGTTTCGCGCAGGCGATGACGCCTGGTGCCTGCTGGATCTGGCGACGGCGCCCGATGCGATCGACCGCATCTTCGCCACGGCGCGCCCGGCCCACTGCATGGGCGTGGAGGTTATGGAGCCGCTACGCGCCATCTTCGGTCTGACCCGGGCCGAACTCCTGGTCCTTTCCCATCTGACCCAAGGCGAGGCCCCGAAGGACATCGGCCGAAAGATGGATATGTCGATCCACACCGTGCGCGCCCACCTGCGCGCCATCTGCATGCGCATGGGCGTCAAAGGCATTACCGGCGCCCTGAGATTGAGTTTTCAACTCATAAACTGACGCTGGTTTCGCAAAGCCATCAAAACCGTCCGCCGCGCTCCCATGTCTTTCATCAAGACAAACGATGGACCGGGCCACATAACTTCGGCGGCGCGGTTCGCGAACCGGTGACGTGCTGGATGCCGATTAGACCATCCGAGCCGAGCGCCGACTTCAAAGAATGGTGCAAAACGACTGTAACCATGCGTCCATGAACACGCGCGCTGATCATCAAGTCATTGGAAGAAGTGGCGCACCCGGAGCGATTCGAACGCCCGACCCTCAGATTCGTAGTCTGAGAAAATATGCCCGATTTTCTGCACGTTAGAACCATCAATCCTGTAACGAGCGCCAATCGCGTGCTGGCCCCAAGCCTCATGTTATGATCCCCTCAAGCTCTATGCAGCGGTGCCTAGATGGGTGTCAGACAGAACTTTTGTGCCTTCGGATGGTGTCAAAAAACTCACCAGACCTTCAAAAGGCAGTGGTCGCGAGACCCAGTAGCCCTGGATGGTGTCACATCCCAGAGCCGACAAGGCGTCAAACACTTCCTTGGTCTCGACGCCTTCGGCGACGACGGTCATGCCCAAACCGTGGGCCAGATCGACGGTGGATTTGATGATCAGGCGATCACGCGCGCTGTTGACGACATCAAGGATCAGAGATCGGTCAATCTTCAACTCGTCGGCGTTCAGCATTTTCAGATAGCTGAGCGAAGATAGGCCGGCGCCGTAGTCGTCGATCGAAATCCGCACCCCCGCCGCCCGATAGGCCGCGATCGCTTGGGCCGCGATCTTCGGGTTTTCGATGACGGCGGTTTCGGTGATTTCGAAGATGAGATCGGCGTCGCAGCCCTCGATCAACTGGAGCGCACGCGCCTGGAAGGCCTCATCCACAAGAAGACGTCCCGAAACATTCAGAGCGATCGCCAGATGAACGCCCTGAGCCCTCAGCGCGGCCTGATCTTCGATCGCTTTGACGATGCTCCATTCGGTCAGCGCCCTGATCTGTCCCGTCTGTTCGGCGATGGGAATGAAGAGGTCCGGCCCGATCCGACCGCGAACGGGATGATGCCAGCGGCAGAGCGCCTCGACCGAAGCCGTTGAGCCGTCCGAGGTCTTGCGCTTGGGCTGATAGTGCAGACTGACGTCGCTCGTGCGCAGGGCGTTGCGAAGTTCCGACATCAGGGCGAGGTTGTTGTCGGGATCGACAAAGGACGCCTCGTCATAAAGCACCGTACGGTCGTCCGAGAGATCGGCCTGGTTAAGCGCCGTCGTCGCCCGTTCGATCAGGGCGTCGCCGCTCGCCGACTGCCTATCCTGTGAGGCGCTGCCGATGCGGACGAACAAATCCAGAGGCTGGCCGTCGACGGTAAAGGTCGTTTCCACGGCGCGAAGCGATCTGGCCAGGGCGTGTTGCTGATCGACGGACAGATCGGCCCGCGAGAAAGCGAGCACCGAGGACGCGATTTGCGCCACTAGGTCCACGTCGGCCAAATCGGCCAAGCGGTCGGCAAGCTGGACCATCAAGGTGTTCGCGACGTCATAACCGACGACCCCGCGCATTTCCGCATGGCGATCCACGCCGATCGCAAACACGGCGACGTTGGTCTCGGCTGTGGCGATCAGGTCGTCGATGCCCGCCAGCAGAGCTCGGCGATTGGGAAGCCCTGTTTCCGGCTGGTGCATCGCCAGATGAAGCAGGCCGGCCTCTCGCGCCTGCACG
>NZ_DAMBJX010000049.1:20144-22035 GCF_032067225.1 Brevundimonas vesicularis
CAACTCCACGCGGGTCGCCCAGATCGCCATCAGTGTCTGCGTGAAAAGAAGCGCGGCGATGTCGATGCTGACCGGCAGCAAGGCCTGAAGCACGATCGGCGCGATGACGATCAGGGCCGTGATGGCGACATGGCGCACGACCAGCCGCCACAGGGCGCCGCCCCCGCTTCTCACAGGCTGTAAAGCCGCGACGAGCCCGGCGCACAGGATCAGAAGCGCCAGCGGGCTAAGGCTGACCAGGGCCCGTCCGTCAGCGATACTTTCGTAGGCGAGGGCATGGATGATGACGCCGGGCAACAGCCCGACGGGCGTGGCGAACTCGTCGCCGAGTTCCAAGGCCGTCGCCCCCATCAGAATCTTCTTGCCGCGCACGAGCGAGGGGTCGAAGCGGCCGCTGTAGACGTCCTCGAAACTGAGGTGGGGGATCGATTTCTGCTCGATCCCGAAATCGACGGTGAAAGCGCCCTGTCGCACCGAGGCATCGGCCAAGATGGCCGCGACCGATGGCGGCGCTTCATCTGAGGCGCCATAATCGTAATGGCGCACCCTTCCGTCGCCATCCACAGGCACATTGACCGAAGCGAGCAAGGAATCATTCAGAAGCGGCGCGATCGGACGATTGCCCGATCTGCGTCTTTCGCCGGCGCCATATGACTCCATCTGCTCAAAGGTCGCCAACGCCACCTGGCCGGGGTGGCGCGATACGGCCGCCGCCAGCGCCTGATCGGACGTGGGGTTGGACGACGCGCTGAAATCGACATCGACGGCGACCAGGGTCGCGCCTGCCGCAAGCAGATTGTCGATCGCCTGGGCATATCGTCGCCGATCCCATGGCCAGGACTCTGCGGCGACCAGACTTCGGGAATCGATCTCGACGATCGTCAGGCTCTGGCTGGCAGGTCGCTCCAGAACCGAGAACCGCGCAGAGGCGATCACGTCGTCTAGAGGCCGGAAGGCGTTCGCGAGCATTCCAACGCCCGCGAACGCCAGGATCAGCACGGACCAGACGACGACAGAAAGTCGACGTCGACCGAGTTCATCAGCAGCAGCGCGCATGGTCACCGCTTCGGAGGCCGAGGACCACCCTTGCCGGGATCATCCCCACCCGGGTTGCCATTGCCGGGGTTTCCATTGCCTGGGTTGCCCGAGCCAGGGTTGCTGGAACCAGGGTTACCGCTGCCCGGGTTGCCGGAACCGGGGTTACCGTTGCCGGGGCTCCCCGAGCCAGGGTTACCATTGCCCGGATTACCGTTGCCGGGATCGCCGTTGCCGGGGTTACCCGAGCCCGGGTTGCCGTTGCCAGGGTTGCCGGCACCGGGGTTGCCCGAGCCCGGATTGCCGTTGCCTGGATTACCGTTGCCGGGGTTGCCCGAGCCCGGGTTACCGTTGCCGGGATTGCCATTGCCGGGATTTCCGTTGCCAGGGTTGCCATCGCCTGGATTGCCGTTGCCAGGGTTGCCGGCGCCAGGGTTGCCGGCGCCAGGGTTGCCGTTGCCAGGGGTGCCGGCGCCTGGATTGCCGTTGCCGGGGTTGCCGGCGCCTGGGTTGCCGGCGCCAGGGTTGCCGTTGCCGGGGTTGCCCGAGCCTGGGTTGCCGTTGCCAGGGTTGCCATTGCCCGGATTGCCCGAGCCTGGGTTGCCGTTGCCCGGATTGCCCGAGCCCGGGTTACCGTTGCCGGGGTTGCCATTGCCCGGATTGCCATCGCCTGGATTGCCGTTGCCAGGGTTGCCGTTGCCGGGGTTGCCGTTGCCGGGGTTGCCCGAGCCTGGGTTGCCGTTGCCGGGGTTGCCGTTGCCGGGGTTGCCCGAGCCTGGGTTGCCATTGCCGGGGTTGCCGTTGCCGGGGTTGCCCGAGCCTGGGTTGCCGTTGCCAGGGTTGCCATTGCCCGGAT
>NZ_DAMBJX010000050.1:0-21219 GCF_032067225.1 Brevundimonas vesicularis
GCCCTGCATAGAAAGCTGAAGTCGCTGGGCGTCTCGCCTGCACGCGGCGGCGATGAAGAAGAGCCGGCCTGATGTCACGCGTCGCCTATGTGAATGGCGCGTATAGCGCGCATGGCGAGGCCGTGGTCCATATCGAGGATCGCGGTTTCCAGTTTGCAGACGGCGTCTATGAGGTCTGGTCGGTCTTCGACGGGCGGCTGGCTGATTTCGAAGGTCACATGAGCCGCCTTCACCGCAGTCTGAGCGAACTCAAGATCGACATTCCGATGAGCGCCGGCGCCTTGGGCGTCGTTCTGCGAGAGACCGTGCGGCGCAATCGTGTGCGCAACGGCATGGTCTATCTGCAGGTCACACGCGGCACGGCGCCGCGCGATCATGGCTTTCCGACCGATATCGCGCCCAGCGTGGTCGTGACCGCCAAGTCGATCGATCCGGCGCGAAATCAGCGTCTGGCGCAGAACGGCGCGGCCGGCGTCACCCAACCCGATATTCGCTGGGGCCGTTGCGACATCAAGACGGTCGGCCTGCTGCCGAATGTGCTGGCCAAACAGGCGGCGCGCGAGCGCGGAGCCTACGAGTGCCTGATGTACGATGACATGGGTCTGATCACCGAAGGCGCATCGACCAATGCGTGGATCGTGGATGAGGACGGCAGGCTGAGAACGCGGGACATCCAGGCCAATATCCTGCGGGGTGTCACGCGAGCAGCCGTCTTCGAGCTCGCCGCCGCCGAGGGTGTCGAACTGGAAGAACGCGCCTTCTCGGTCGATGAAGCGAAACGCGCACGCGAAGTGTTCGTCACCGCCGCCAGCGCCTTCATCATGCCGTTGGTTTCGCTGGACGGCGTGAAGATCGGCGACGGCCAGCCCGGCCCCGTCGCGACCCGCCTGCGAGAACTCTATCTTGAACAGGCGCGTCGAGGGGCCATTTAGGGCGTTGCCCGAGCGGCCGGGCGGCGGTTAAGGTCACGGTCGGCTGCATCGGCCCCGCCGCTCCCACGGCGACAAACAACGAAGAACAGGAAAAACCTGCCATGTCGCAAGACAAACGTCAGAACCTTCAGGACACCTTCCTCAACTCGGTCCGCAAGACCAAAACGCCGCTGACCATCTTCCTGGTCAACGGAGTCAAGTTGCAGGGCATCGTGACCTGGTTCGACAACTTCTGTGTCCTGCTGCGCCGCGATGGCCAGTCCCAGCTGGTGTACAAGCACGCCATCTCAACCATTATGCCGTCCGCGCCCGTGCAGCTGTACGAGCCCGACGCCGAAGAAGACTGATTGACCCAAAAACTGATCGACCACACCGTCCCGCTAATCCGGGCGGTCGTCATTCACCCCGACCGACGCTCGGACAGTCCCCGGCTGGCGAGCGAACGGCTTGAGGAGGCGGCGGGCCTCGCCCGCGCGCTGGACCTCGACGTGCGCGCCGAAGAGATCGTGCGGCTGCGCATCACCACGCCTGCGACCCTTTTCGGCACGGGCAAGGTCGAGGAATTGGCCGCGCTCGTGCGCGCCGCAGACGCCGAGGCCGCCGTCATCGACGACGCCCTGACGCCGGTGCAGCAGCGCAATCTGGAAAAGGCGTGGGAGGTGAAGGTCATCGACCGCACCGGCCTGATCCTGGAGATCTTCGGCCGTCGCGCGCGGACCAAGGAGGGGCGGCTTCAGGTCGAACTGGCGCGGCTGGATTATGAGCGGTCGCGTCTGGTGCGGACCTGGACCCACCTCGAGCGGCAACGTGGCGGAACTGGTTCGACCGGTGGGCCCGGCGAAACCCAGATCGAGCTGGACCGGCGTCTGATCGCCGACAGGATCGTCAGGCTGAAGTCCGAGCTGGAGGAGGTGCGACGCACGCGCGGCCTGCACCGCAAGCAGCGTCAGAAGGCGCCGTTCCCGACCATCGCCCTGGTCGGCTACACCAACGCCGGCAAGTCGACGCTTTTCAATCGGCTGACGGGATCGGAGGTCTTCGCCAAGGACCTGCTGTTCGCCACCCTGGACACGACCCAGCGCACCATCCGGTTGCCGCAAGGGCGACCCGCCATCGTGGCGGACACCGTCGGCTTCATCTCCGACCTGCCCCACGAACTGGTCGAGAGTTTCCGCGCCACGCTGGAGGAGGTCGGCGAGGCCGATCTGATCCTGCACGTTCGCGACATCGCCTCGCCAGACAGCGCCGCCCAGGCCAAGGACGTCGAGGCCGTGTTGAAACAGATCGAGACGCCAGAGGGCAAGACGCGCCGGGTGCTGGAAGTCTGGAACAAGATCGACCTGCTGGATGACGAGGCGCGTGAAACCGTGCTGGGTCAGGCCGAACGGTTGGCGAAGGACGGTGAAGCGGTCGCCGTCTCAGCTTGGACGGGCGAGGGGATCGAACCTCTGCGCCAGATCATCGCCGGCCTGATCGACGACGATCCCGAGACTCAGCTGACGCTCGAACCGCATCAGGGCGAGGCCCTGGCGTGGCTGTACGAACATGGGCGGGTCACGGCGCGCGATGCGGACGAGCTTGGCCGTACTCACGTCACGGTCCGGCTGCATCCTGCGGCGCTCGGGCGATTCGAGCGCCTGTATCCCGACCTGACCGACTGAGTTTTCATGCATCTGATCGAAACCGTCCTGCTTCTGCTGTTGGCCGTGGTAGTGTCGGGTTCGATCGCGCGGATCACGCGCATCGCCCTGCCTCTGGTTCAGATCGGGCTGGGCGCCGCCATCGTGCTGATCACGGGCAAGACGGTCGATCTTGAGCCGGACATCTTCTTTCTGCTGTTCCTGCCGCCGCTGCTGTTTCTGGACGGCTGGAGAATTCCCAAGGAAGACCTGTTTCGCGACCGGGCCGTCATCCTCGAGCTGGCGCTGGGGTTGGTGCTGTTCACCGTCGTCGGTCTGGGTTTCCTGATCTGGTGGATGATCCCGGAGATGCCGCTGCCGGTCGCTTTCGCCCTGGCCGCAATCCTGTCGCCGACCGATCCAATCGCGGTTCAGGCGATCGCGGCGAGGGCGCCCATCCCCAAGCGCCTGATGCACATTCTGGAAGGCGAGTCGCTGTTGAACGATGCGACGGGCCTGACCTGCATGCGGATCGCGGTCGCCGCCGCGACGACTGGCGCGTTTTCGATCGGCCATGCGGTCGGGACGTTCGCCTGGCTGGCTCTGGTCGGGGTCGCCGTCGGCGTTCTGATCACCATGGCCATCAGCTACGCCAAGAGCTTCGTCAGCCGACGGTGGGGCGAGGACGTGGGCGCGCAGATTCTGGTCAGCCTGCTGATTCCGTTCGCCGCCTATCTGGTGGCGGAAGAATTGCACGCGTCCGGTATTTTGGCGGCGGTTGCGGCCGGGGTGACGATGAGTTTCACCGAGCGCGGAGGCATCGCCGGCCAGTCGATGGCGATGACGCGGATCCGGCGCAGCGTCGTGTGGGACACGGTCCAGTTCGTCGCCAACGGCATCATCTTCGTGATCTTGGGCGAACAGATGCCCTCGATCATGTCGCGCGCGGCCGAGGTGGTGGCGGGCACCAGCCGGCCCGAGGTCTGGTGGCTGGCGGTCTATGTGTTCGGCATCGTCGCCACCCTGGCGGCGTTGCGGTTCGTCTGGGTTTGGACCTCGCTGAAGCTGACCCTGTTTCGCCGCCGCCATCGCGGTCCGCCGGCCAAGGTCGGTCTGCGGCTGACCATGGTGATGTCTCTGGCGGGCGTGCGGGGGGCGATCACTCTGGCGGGTATTCTGACCCTGCCGTTCGCCTTGGGCGACGGATCGCCGATGCCGTCGCGGAACCTCGCGATCTTCCTGGCGGCGGGGGTGATTGTGGTGTCGCTGGTGCTGGCGACCTTCGCCTTGCCTAGACTCCTGAAGAACGTCGAACTGCCGCCGGAGCCCTCGCATGAGCAGGAAGAGGATCGTGGCCGGGTCGCCGCCGCCTCCGCCGCCATCCGCGCCATCGAGGACGCCTCGCACGCCATGGCGGAGGGCAAGTCCAACCCTGACCTCTATTCCGACATCGCTGGCCGGATCATGGAGACCTATCGCCAGCGGATCGAGACCCATACCCGCACGGACGAGGAAGACGCCGCCCTGACGCGCAAGATGGACGACATCGAGCGGCGTCTGTGGCTTGCAGGGCTGGCCGCCGAGCGCGAAGAGTTACGTCGCTTGCTGAGAGCGCGTCAGCTGGACGAGGTGACGGCCAAGAAACTGTTCCGTGACGTCGATCTTCAGGAACTGCGCTACCTCTGACGCTCAGCGATCCATGAAGGCGGAGACGGCCGCATAGCTGTCGGCGATGTGGTGTGCGCCGCGCGCCGTCAGGCGTTCGGCATGGCCGTGGCGGACATGGCCGCCCGCCGTCAGCCCCACGACCGTCATACCGGCCGCGACGCCGGCGGTGACGCCCGCCTCGCTGTCTTCGATCACCAGGGTGCGAATCGGATCAACGCCCATGGCGTCGGCGGCATGCAGGAAGATGTCGGGGTGGGGCTTGCCGCGCTCGACCACCAGGCCGGTGAAGACCGCGCCGTCGAAATGGTCCGTCAGGCCGAACAGGTCTAGGCCGACGCCGATCCAGTCGGGGCCGCTGGACGAGGCGATGCAGCGAGGCTCGGTCCGGGCGGCGACGAAGTCCAGCAGACCGGGCACGGGCTCAAGCTGGTGCGGCGCGCGCTGGCGACAGGTCGCAAACCATGTGGTGTGGAAGTCGTCAGGGCAGGCGCGACCCAAGGCCGCCTCGACGACCGGCCGATTGTCTCGCCAGCGCTTGCCCGTATAGGCGGCCAAGACGTCGTCGAGCGAGGTCGGCAGGCCGATGGCGGTCAGTTGCTCTGCCATGACGGTGCTGTTCAGCACCTCGCTGTCGGCGACCACGCCGTCGTAGTCGAAGATGATAAGGTCGTAGGTCACGCGGGATCGCTCAGGCTTGAGGCGCGGCCTTTTCCGCGACCTTTGCGGCGTCCCAGAGGCGGTCCATCTCGGCCAGGTCCGATTGGTCGGGCGTGCGGCCTTCCTTCGCGAGCTCCGCCTCGATGAAGCCGAAGCGACGCACGAACTTGGCGTTTGCGGCGCGCAGGGCGTCTTCGGGCTCGACGTCCAGCTTGCGCGCCAGGTTGGCGACGACGAACAAAAGATCCCCCAGCTCTTCGCGCGCCTTGGCCTTGTCGCCGGCGGCGATCTCGACGCGCAACTCCTCGACCTCTTCGGCCAGCTTGTCGAACACCTCGTCGGTGGAAGGCCAGTCGAAGCCCGCTCGGCCGGCGCGCTTGGTCAGTTTGGCGGCGCGGGTCAGGGCGGGAAGGCCGACCGGCACATCGTCCAGAACACCGGGCTTCTTGCGGTCCTTGCGCTCGGCGGCCTTGATGGCTTCCCAGGCGATGGTCTGTTCCTTCGAGGAGCGCTGCGCCTCGTCACCGAAAACGTGCGGGTGGCGGCGCTCCAGCTTGTCGGCGATGGCCGTGACCACGTCGTCGAAGGCGAACAGCCCTTGTTCCTCGGCCATGCGGGCGTGGAAGACGACCTGGAACAGCAGGTCGCCCAGTTCGCCCTTCAGCTCGACCAGATCGTTGCGCTCGATGGCGTCGGCGACCTCATAGGCCTCCTCGATCGTGTAGGGGGCGATGGTGGCGAAGGTCTGCTCCACGTCCCAGGCGCAGCCGCCGTCGGGATCGCGCAACCGTTCCATGACGCCGAGCAGGCGGTCGATCGGTCTCAACGGCGGGCTCCGTCGCGGGCTTCCAGGGCGAGGCGGATTTCATCGTGCCGCTTCGGCGTCAGGGGATAGCCCTTCAGCACCCAGGCGGCGGCGGCCAGCAACAGGCCGGGGACCAGAATGAACAGGATCTGGAGCGTCAGCAGGGAAAAGTCGCTGTTGCCTGTCGGGCCCGGCACCGCCTTGAAGCCCACAACCTGCAGGATCAAATAGGGGATGAGCGCGACCACGTGGCCGATCTTGGTCGTCGCGGACAGGATGGAGAACATCAATCCGGTGCGATCCACACCCGTGTCCAGTCGCACCTCGTCGCCCGCGTCCGCCATCATGGCGCGCAACAGGAACAGGCCGGCCGCATAGGGCAGGCCGGCGATGAACATGGCGCCTGCCGTCAACATGAAGTTGCCGCCGGGGACCAGGGTGGCGGCGATGTAGAGGGCCGCGAAGATCAGACTGGCGACGGCCAGGGCCTTGTCCTTGCCGATGCGCGTGGCCAGCCAGGCCCAAATGGGCGCGCCGCATAGACCGGCGATGAAATAGAACAACATGAACAGACCGGCCTGGCTGTGGTCGTAACCCTTGATCTGTCCGAAGAAGAAAAACAGCAGCGAACCCGTGATGCCCGGCGCGACGCCCAGCAACAGGTCGGCGATCAAGAGCTTCCGGACCGTGGGCATCTTCAGCAGGGCCAGATAGGCGCCGGCGCCGCCATGCGGCTGGTCGCCTGCGTTGACGGGTTCGGGGACGGCGACCATGGCCAGGCCGATGGTGACGGGCAGGGCGAACAGAATGGCCCAGCCCATGATGCGCACGCCGTCGGCATATTTCCCGATGCCCGTCTGAACCACCACAGTCGGCAGCACCAGAATCAGGATCACGCCGATGATGTTGAACACCTGCCACCAGCCGTAGACGCGGCTGCGCTGGTCATACTGCGGCGCAAGCACGGCGGCCCAGCCGAGTTGGCCCAGGGTGCCGATCGAAAAGCCGAGATAGAGGACCAGCAGCCAGCCGAAGAGATAGGCCGGCCCGGCGCCGGGCTGGACCACGACGAACATCATAAAAGCCGACAGCATCAGGATCGGCGTCGAGATCGCCATCCACGGGCGATAGCGACCGAACCGCGTCTTGGTCTTGTCCATGCCCCAGCCGATGAAGGGGTCGAAGACGATGTCGATCAGGCGCACGGCCATGAAGACGGCCGCCACAACTCCCAGCTCCAAACCCACATGGGTGGCGTAGAACTCGGGCAGGGTGACGGGCAGGGCGACCCCGAAGGCCGCCAGCGGCAGGCACGGGCCGGAAAAGGCCGCGAGCACGGCGTTGGAACGGCGGGGCGCGGTCGGCGCGGCGGTGGACATGCATCGGTCCGAAAGGCGCGGCGCGAGTCGGCCGCGCGCCACCATGCCAGCGATCGGTGACGCATGCACTTGTGAGATCGACCGGCTTGGGGCTTCCTGTGGGCCATGTGGCGAAGCCTTTTTGCGTTCCTGTCCGTTTGCTTCGTTCTGACGTTTGCCGGCGGCGCGCGTGCGGCCGGGCCCTGTCACACCAACGCCGACGGCTGGCAGGCGCAGGGACTGGCGAACGCTGCGTCGGCTTACAGCATGGAATGGGCGCCGTTCGGGGCGGCGGAGTGGGGGTGGCAGGCCTATCTGCCGCTGATCCAGCGCGAACTGCATACGGCCTGCGGGCCCGGCACGCCGATCTTCGCATCGCAACTGGCGGGGTTTCAGCAGACGCACGGCCTGGCGCCGACCGGCCTGTTCGATGCGGCGACATTCCAGGTGTTTCGCGGCCTTTGGCAGGAGCGGCGGCCGTTCGTCATGGCGCGCGTCGCGGGAGCCTGTCCCGAGCCGCCGCCGATCAATCAGCTGGGCTATCTGGTCGCGTCCGAGGAACATGCCGACCGTCTGACACGCCTGCTGCGCCGCGACGTACTGGACGCCTATCGCCGGCTGGTCGCGGCCGCGCGGGCGGAGGTTCCGGAGGTGGGGGGCGATCCCGAACTGCTGCAGATCTTCTCCGGCTTCCGCGATCCCGAGGCGGACGCGGCGCGCTGTGCGCAGCAGGGCAACTGCGATGGGCTGCGCCGCGCCGTCTGCTCGCCGCATCGGACCGGCACGGCGGTCGATCTGTATGTCGGCCAGGCGCCGGGTCTGGGTGTCGATTCCACCACCCCGGCCAGCCGCGAATATATGGCGCGGTCGGCGACCTATCGCTGGCTGGTGACGAACGCTGGGCGTTTCGGCTTTGTGCCCTATGTCTATGAACCGTGGCACTGGGAGTATGTGAAGCCTTGGGATCCTTCGTTCGCGCCCTGACCGTTGCTGAAAAGGGCCTAGCGCGAGAGGCGTTCGGGGCCGCAATCGATCTCGAACCCGTCCGTTTGATCGGTTGGCCGTTCCGCCGCGCCTTCGTTGCTGGACGCTGGTTCGGGCGAGACTGGATCGTGTGGCCGCAAGCGCGGCTCGTCTCAGACTTCGCGGCCGCGCCTGTTCGCATGCAGGGCGTCCTGATCCATGAACTGACGCACGTCTGGCAGGCCCAGCAGGGCGTCAATCTGCTATTCGCAAAGCTGAAGGCTGGTGACACCTCAGCCTCCTACGCCTATTCCGTGGAACCGACCTGCCGGTGGGACGCGTTGAACATCGAGCAGCAGGCGATGGTGATGGAGCACCGTTTCCATTGTCGCCGCGGTCGCCCCACGCCAGGCGACAGGACTTTTTACGACACTGTCTGTCCATTCGAGACGTGATTTGATGTCGAGGACTTGCGGAAGGACCGGCAGCGCGCCAAGTTAGCAACGGTCGTTGTTGCGAATGACGACCCTTGTCATTCAACGGAGCCTCCTCGATGCCGAAAGTCCTCGTCCTCTATCACTCGACCTATGGTCACCTGGAAACCATGGCCGAGGCGGTCGCCGAAGGCGCGCGCGAGGTCGAAGGCGCCGTCGTGGACATCAAGCGCGTGCCGGAAACCGTGCCGGAAGAGCTGGCCAAGGCCTCGCACTACAGGCTGGATCAAAAGGCGCCGATCGCCAAGATCGACGATCTGAAGGACTATGACGCCATCATCATCGGCGCCGGCACCCGCTTCGGTTCGGCCGCGTCGCAGATGCGCGCCTTCCTGGATCAGGCCGGCGGCCTGTGGTTCTCGGGCGCGCTGATCGGCAAGATCGGCGGCGCCTTCACCGCCACTGCGACCCAGCACGGCGGCCAGGAGACGACGTTCCAAGGCTTGCATAACTTCTTCATGCACCACGGCATGCCGGTCGTGGGTTTGCCCTATTCCTTCCAGGGACAGATGACGCTGGACGCCATCCACGGCGGTTCGCCCTATGGCGCATCGACGATCACGGGCGGCGACGGCTCGCGTCAGCCTAGCGACGTCGAGCTGGACGGCGCCCGGTTCCAAGGCAAGCATATCGCCGAGCTGGCCAAGAAGCTGCACGGCTGATCCGATGCGCCAGCCCGCCGTCTTCTTCGGTCACGGTTCGCCTATGAACGCGCTCGGCGGTCCCTACGGGGCGGCCTGGCGCGCGCTGGGCGAAGCGATCGGTAAGCCCAAGGGTGCGGTGATGATCTCCGCCCACTGGGAGACACGCGGGCTGGGCGTCACCGCGCAGGAGAGGCCCGAGACCATCCATGACTTCGGCAACTTTCCGCGCGAACTTCATCAGATGCAGTATCCGGCGCCCGGGTCGCCCGCCTTGGCGGCGCGGGTGTCGGCGCTGACCGGGGCCGTCCAGACGCAAGGGTGGGGCCTGGATCACGGGACTTGGTCGGTGCTGTGCCATGTGTGGCCCGAGGCCGACGTGCCGGTCGTGCAACTGTCGCTGAACCGCGAGCTGACGGCGCGTCAGCATTACGATCTGGCCAAGGCGCTGAAGCCTCTGCGCGATGAAGGGATCGTCATCGCTGGCTCGGGCGACTTCGTCCACAATCTGCGGACCTGGAAACGCGAGGACGGCGCCGAACCCTACGCCTGGGCGACCGGCTTCAACGAGGCGGTGAAGACGGCGTTCGAACGGAGCGACCATGAGGCCCTGATCGATTGGGTGGGTCTGGCCGAGGACGCGCAGCTAAGCGTGCCGACCGACGAGCATTTCCTGCCGGTGCTTTATATCGCCGCCCAGCAGGAGCTGGGCGAGGCGGTCAGCTTCTTCAACGACCGTATCGACGGCGGCTCGATCTCGATGACAGGCGTCCGGATCGGCTGATCAAGCCGCCTTCTCGGCCTCAACCATCTTCTGAATGGACACATAGTCGGTCTTGCCGGTGCCCAGGACGGGCACTTCGGCGACCTTGACGATCTTTTTCGGCACGATCAGTTCGGGCGCGCCATTGGTTCGCGCCCATTCAGCCAGGGGCGCGACCTCGGCCCCGGCATGGTCTGTGACGAGCACCAACTTCTCGCCCTTGCGGCTGTCGGGTATCGACACGACGGCGTGGCGCTGATCTGGCCAGACGGCGCCGGCGATGCCTTCCACGGCGGTCAGGGAAACCATCTCGCCGCCGATCTTGGCGAAGCGCTTGGCGCGGCCCCGGATGGTGACATAGCCTTGGTCATCGACATCGACGATGTCGCCGGTGTCCAGCCAGTCGTCGCCGATCGGATCCCAGGCCAAGGGCTCGGCCGAGGTGACATAGCCGCTCATGACGTTCGGCCCACGCAGCATCAGCCGGCCGCCCGCGTCGATGCCCTCGACCGGCTCCAGCTTCCAGTCGATGCCGGGCAGGACCTGGCCCACGGTGCCGGGCGCGTTGCGGTCAGGATGGTTGACGGCGATGACAGGCGAGGCCTCGGTTGCGCCGTAGCCTTCCAGCAGTTCGACGCCGCCGAACTTGGTGTTGAACAGGGTGCGGGTTTCCTCCCTCACCTTTTCGGCGCCCGCGACGACGAACTTCAGCGTCGAGAAGTCGTTCGGTTCGGCGACGCGGCCGTACTGGTTCAGGAAGGTGTCGGTCGCGAACAGGATCGAGGCGTTCACCTGGGGCAGCAGGTCGGTGATCTGTTTGGCGTGCAGCGGCGACGGATACTGGAAGGCCTTCAACCCTTGCAGCAGCGGCAGGATGACCCCGCCGGTCAGGCCGAAACAATGGAAGGTCGGCAGGGGATTGAACATCACCCATTCCGGCAGCAGGTTGATATGGGCCGCTACCTGCCGCGCATTGGCGACGAGGTTCTTCTGGCTCAGCACCACGCCCTTGGGCGTGCCGAAGCTGCCGGAGGTGAACAGGACGACGCCCGGTGCGTCCGGATCCGTCTTCACGCGGAACCGCTTGGGCGCCGCGCCGGCGGCGAGGCCGTAGAGCTTGTCGGCCAAGCCGATGGTCTTGCGGACATCGTCCAGCCAGACGACCTCGGCCACCGTCTTCAGTTCGACGATCAGGTCGTCCAGCTTGGCCTGATCGATGAAGCGTTTTGCGGTCAGCACCTTCTTGACGCCGGAGGCCTTGATGGCCGCCTTCAGATTGGCTTCGCCGGCGGTGAAGTTCAGCATCACCGGCACGCGGCCGTGGGCGTGCAGACCGAAGAAGGTGACGACGACGCCCATGGACGATGGCAGCAGGATGGCGACCCGCTCGCCCTTGTCGGTCATATTGGCGATCTTGCGTCCCAGCACGAAGGCGGCGCGGATCAGGCCGGTGTAGGTCAGCGGGTGCCTGTCCTGATCCTCCAGGATTTCCTTGTCGCCGAAACGCGACCGCGCATCGATCAGGGCGTCGATCAGGGTCGAGTCGTAAAGCGAGGGATCCAGGGCCTGGCGCAAGCGCGTCTCCTATGGAGGACGCGGGCGGCCCTCTCTGTTGTTCGGGCGACTGTCATTAATGACGCCGCGTCATCTTGAAAAGATGCGTAACGTCGCGTGAGTTCCGATGCGCGATCACGCCTGCGGCAAGTCTGTTACCCGGTGTGCCTTGCCTAAACGGCCTCAAAGTCCGACATACCGGCCATGGTCACCCTGATCGACACCCTTCAGCGCAAGCCGTCCGAGCTGCGCCACCCCGAAAAGCAGAACCGGCCCGAGTCGGTCGTTCTGAAAAAGCCCGACTGGCTGCGGGTCAAAGCGCCGGGCTCTGGTCAATACAACGCCACCAAGGAGATCGTTCGCTCCAAGGGGCTGTTGACGGTCTGTGAAGAGGCGGCCTGCCCGAACATCGGCGAGTGCTGGAGCCAGAAACACGCCACCTTGATGATCATGGGCGACACCTGCACGCGGGCCTGCGCCTTCTGCAACGTCAAGACGGGCTTGCCTCAGCCGCTGGATACGGAAGAGCCGGGCAAGGTGGGCCTGGCCGTCCAGCAGATGGGGCTGAACCACGTCGTCATCACCTCGGTCGATCGCGACGATGTGGCCGACGGCGGCGCGGCCCACTTCGCCGAGGTGGTGCGCCAGATCCGCATCCAGGCGCCGGACACCACCATCGAGATCCTGACGCCCGACTTCCTGAGGAAGGACGGCGCGGCGGCGGTGATGATCGACGCCAAGCCCGACGTCTTCAATCACAACCTCGAGACCGTTCCGCGCCTTTATCTGAAGATCCGGCCGGGCGCGCGCTACTTCCACAGCCTGCGCCTGTTGCAGATGGTCAAGGAGCGCGACCCGAACCAGTTCACCAAGTCCGGCATCATGGTCGGCCTGGGCGAGACCAAGGAAGAGGTCATGCAGGTGATGGACGACATGCGGTCCGCCGGCGTCGACTTCATCACCATCGGCCAGTACCTGCAGCCGACGCGCAAACATGCCGCCATCGATCGGTTCGTGACGCCGGAAGAGTTCAAGGCCTATGAGGCGATCGCCCGGGCCAAGGGCTTCCTGATGGTCTCGTCCAGCCCGCTGACGCGTTCGTCGCACCATGCCGGCGACGATTTCGCCCGGCTGAAGGCGGCGCGCGAGGCGCAGCTGCGCCGCTAAGTCCCGCATGGCCGTCCACCGCGTCACGCGCATTCTTCCCTATGCGCCCGAACAGCTTGCCGATCTGGTCGCCGACGTGCGCGCCTATCCCGACTTCGTGCCGTGGGTGACGTCGATGCGCGTCTGGAACGCGCGCGAGGAAGGCGAGGGCGTCAGCCTGAAGGACGCGGAGGCCAGCGTCGGGTTTTCCTTCCTGAAGGAGCGGTTCTCCACCTGGGTCCGGCATGATCGCAATGCGCCCAAGGTCGAGGTCGGCTTGCTGCGCGGCCCCTTCAAGCACCTGAAGAACCGTTGGGAGTTCTTTCCCCATCCCGACGGCACGCGGCTGGAGTTCATGATCGACTTCGCCTTCAAATCCCGGATGCTGGACATGATGCTATCGGCGAACTTCGACCGGGCGGTGGAAAAGCTGATCGGCTGTTTCGAGGCCGAGGCGAAACGGAGATACGGCGTCCGATGAGTTTCGATTTCGACGCGACCGTCGTGGGCGCCGGGGCTGTGGGCCTGGCCTGCGGACGGGCGCTGTCGAAACGGGGCCTGACGGTGCTGGTGTTGGAGAAGGAAGCCCACATCGGCCAGGGCGTCTCCTCCCGCAATTCCGAGGTCATTCACGGCGGGCTCTATTATCCGACCGGTTCACTGAAAGCCCGCTTCTGCGTCGAGGGACGCCGCGCGCTCTACGACTTCCTGGCCAGCCGCAAGATCAACCATTGGAAATGCGGCAAGCTGGTTGTGGCGACGCAAGAGGCCGAGGTCGAGCGGATCGAGGCCATCTTCGAACAGGCGACGGCGAATGGCGTCGAGGGGCTGGCGCATCTGACCGGCGCCCAGGCGCGGGCGCTGGAGCCGGAGCTGAACGCCCACGCCGCCATCCTGTCGCCCGAGAGCGGCCTGTTCGACAGTCACGGCTATATGCTGGCCCTGCAGGGCGAGATCGAGGATGCGGGCGGATCGGTCGTGGTCTCGGCGCCGTTCGAGGGCGCAGAGGCCCTGACGGGCGGCGGCTTCACGATCCGTGTCGGCGGGGAGGGGGCGATGCAGGTCACGAGCCGCCTTTTGGTCACCGCGCCCGGACTGTCGGCCCAGGCGGTGGCGGCGTTGATCGGAGGCTATCCGCCCGGCGACATTCCCGCCGGACATTTCGGCAAGGGCGTCTATTTCCGTCTGACGGGCAAGGCGCCGTTTGATCGGCTGATCTATCCGCCGCCCATCCCCGGCGCGCTGGGCACCCACTATCGCAAGGATCTGGGTGGTCAGGCCGTGTTCGGGCCCGACCTGGCCTATGTCGAAACCGAGGATTACTCGGTCGATCCTGCCAAGGCCGAAGAGTTCGCCACCTACATTCGCCGCTTTTGGCCGGGATTGCCCGACGGCGCCCTGACGCCGGACTACGCCGGCATCCGGCCCAAACTGCATGGGCCGGGCGAGCCGCAACCGGACTTCCAACTTCATGGGCGCGAGCATCACGGTATCGACGGCCTGATGGCCCTGTTCGGCATCGAGAGCCCCGGCCTGACCAGCTCCCTGGCTATAGGCGAGGCTGTGGCTGACGCTCTGACGGAGGCCGCATGACCGAGCGCGAGAAGATGCTGGCGGGCTTGCCTTACGATCCGGGCGATTCCGATCTGCGCGACGGTCGCGCCCGCGCCGTGGCCCTGACCGTCGCCATCAACGCCGAGCCGGATCGCGACCGGCGCGGCGCCCTGGTCAACGAACTGGTCAATGCTGCCGACGGCAAGGCGATCATCATGCCGGGCTTCTTCTGCGACTACGGCGTCAACATCCACCTGGGCGCGCGGGCCTTTGCGAACGCCAACTGCGTGTTCCTGGACTGCGCCGAGATTCGTATAGGCGACAACTTTCAGGCCGGGCCAGGCGTGCAGCTTCTGACGCCGGAACATCCGTTGGACGCGGTCGCCCGCCGGGGCGAGGAGACGGCGCGGCCGATCGTCATCGGGGACGACGTCTGGATTGGCGGCGGCGCGATCGTTCTGGCGGGCGTCACCATCGGCGATCGGTCGGTGATCGGCGCGGGATCCGTCGTGACAAAGGACGTGCCGTCCGACGTGGTGGTGGTCGGCAATCCTGCGAAGATCGTCCGGCGTCTGACGCCTGCTTAAACGCCTTGAAATCGTCGCGCGGTTCATGCATAAGCCGCGCCTCGCGTGGCGGTCCTGAGGGCCGCCGCTATTGTTTTCGCGCTAGACGGAGCTCGGCTCTGGGCGGCGCCCGACTTAGAAGATTGAGACGGACATGGCCGTTCCGAAGCGCAAAGTATCTCCCTCGCGTCGCAACATGCGCCGCGCCCACGACGCCCTGACCTCGAACGTCTACGTCGAGGACAAGGACACCGGCGAGCTGAAGCGCCCGCACCACATCGACCTGAAGACCGGCACCTATCGCGGTCGTCAGGTCATCACGCCGAAGGAAGACTAGTCTTTCAGGCGATCCCGACTTCGGTCGGATGACGATTTCGACGGCGCGCGGTGACCCGCGCGCCGTTTTCGTGCGTTCAATGCGGTGAAGCTTCCGTTGGAGACGCCGCATGATGATTCGTTTTACCGCCGTCAGCGCCTGCGCGCTGCTGACCCTCGCCGCCTGTAACCGCGCCGAAGAGCGCGTCTCGGAGCCCGCCGCAGCGCCGGTCGCTTCGGCGAACGAGACGCCCGCAACGCCCGCCGTTGATCCGAATGCGTTGACGGCCGAAGGTCTGGGGCCGGTGCGAATCGGCATGACGCGCGCCGAGCTGGTGAAGGTCTGGGGCGAGGACGCCCAACCGAACGCAGCCGGCGGCGCCGAGCCTGAAGTCTGTGACCAATTCCATCCCGCCAAGGCGCCCGCCGATGTGCAGGTGATGATTCAGAACGGCGTGCTGACGCGAATCACCTTGGCGCGCGGTGCGACGACGAAGACCGATCGTGGATTCGGGGTGGGCGATACCGCCATGGCGATCAAGCAAGCCTATGGCGGTGCGGTCTTCGCCCAGCCGCACAAATATCAGGAAGCGCCGGCCGAGGATCTGTTCGTCTGGTCGAAGGGCGGATCGACGACCTATGTCACCGATCCGTCGGCGCGTGGCGTTCGATATGAGATCGGCAGCGACGGCAAGGTGATGATGGTCCACGCTGGCGATCCCTCCATCCAATTGGTCGAAGGCTGTTCCTGACGCCCGGCGACGATGTCGGCATTGGCGTTTGGCGGGGAGGCGGCTAAACGGTCGGACCTCCCTTGCCCCTTGAGCCAAAGAGCCGAGCCATGACCGACATCGCCGACATCGTCGCCCGCCAGATCCTCGACAGCCGGGGCAATCCGACGGTCGAGGTCGATGTCACGCTGGAAGACGGTTCGTTCGGCCGCGCCGCCGTGCCGTCCGGCGCGTCTACGGGCGCGCACGAAGCGGTAGAGCTACGTGATGGCGACAAGGACATGTGGGGCGGCAAGGGCGTCCAGAAGGCGGTCGACGCAGTCAACGGCGAGATCTTCGACGCCCTGTCCGGCATGGACGCCGAGCAACAGCGCCGGATCGACGAGGCGATGATCGAACTGGACGGCACGCCCAACAAGGGCCGTCTGGGCGCCAATGCGATCCTGGGCGTGTCTCTGGCGGTCGCCAAGGCCAGCGCCTTGTCGGCCAATCAGGAACTTTATCGCTATCTGGGCGGCGTCTCGGCCCGCGTCCTGCCGACCCCGATGATGAACATCATCAACGGCGGCGCCCACGCCGACAATCCGATCGACATCCAGGAGTTCATGATCCTGCCCACCGGCGCCGAAACCTTTTCGGACGCTGTACGCATGGGCGCCGAAATCTTCCACGCCCTGAAGAAGCAACTGAAAGACGCCGGGCACAACACCAACGTCGGGGACGAGGGCGGCTTTGCGCCCAATCTGGCCTCGGCCGATGAGGCGCTGAGCTTCATCACCAAGGCGGGCCAGGCGGCGGGCTACCTCGCGGGCGAGGATTTCCACCTGGGCCTCGACGTCGCCTCGACCGAATTCTTCAAGGACGGCAAATACGTCATGGCCGGAGAGGGCAAGACCGTCGATTCCGAAGGCATGGCCGCCTACCTGGTCGATCTGTGCGAACGCTTCCCGATCGTGTCGATTGAGGACGGCATGGCCGAGGATGACTTCGACGGCTGGCGCCTGCTGACCGAGCGCCTGGGCGACCGGGTCCAACTGGTCGGCGACGATCTGTTCGTGACCAATCCGGCGCGTCTGGCCGCCGGTATCGGCGAAGGTTTGGCCAACTCGATCCTGATCAAGGTCAACCAGATCGGCACCCTGTCCGAGACGCTGGACGCCGTCGATATGGCCCACCGCGCAGGCTACACCGCCGTGATGAGCCATCGGTCGGGCGAGACCGAGGACTACACCATCGCCGACCTGGCCGTGGCGACCAATTGCGGGCAGATCAAGACCGGCTCGTTGGCCCGCTCCGACCGGGTGGCGAAGTACAACCAGTTGCTCCGCATCGAGGAAATGCTGGGCGACCAGGGCGTCTATTTCGGCGACGGCATGCTGCTGAAATAAAAAACGGAATTGTCGGCGGAGAATCAGCGTTTTCCGCCGACTATCTTACGGCCAAGCTACATTTCGTTAGGCATTTTCGGGCACGGTTTCTGAACTGTGTTTTCGCGCTCAGAAGGAGCGTCTCAAGTGCCCGAACGGATGAAACCTTACCGCCTGTCCCTCGCCCTGTTGCTGCTTCTGGCCTATCTCGGGGTGCAGGCGCTGACGGGCGAGCGCGGACTGCTGAGCGGATCGTCTCGCGACGCCCTTCTGGGGCAACGCGAGGACCAGCTGGCGCATCTGACCGAGCAGCGCCGCGACCTTGAGACACGGGTGCGCTATCTGCGCACCGACAGTCTGTCTCGCGATCTTCTGGAAGAGCGCGCGCGCGCTGTGCTCGGCTTCTCTGACCCGCGCGACTATGTGATCCGCGTCTCGGCCCCGGCCGCCCAAGGCTAAGCGACCTTCACCACTTGAACTATTGTTACAGGGCGACCCGCACCCCTTTGCGTTACCGGAAGGAAGGCTGCTAAAGCCCCTTTCCGTAACGATAAGAAGGCGTCGGTTCTCGGCGCCTAGCCGGGAGATACCGGATGGCGAAAGCCCCAGCCAAATCCGCTCAGACGACCACGCCTGACAAACTGCCCAACACGCCGACGGCGTCCAAGGAAGACCTTCTGCGCTTCTATCGCGAGATGGTTCTGATCCGCCGCTTCGAAGAGCGTGCGGGCCAGCTCTACGGCATGGGTCTGATTGGCGGCTTCTGCCACCTGTACATCGGCCAGGAGGCCGTGGCGGTCGGCGTTCAGGAGAGCGTCAAACAAGGCCACGACAAGATCATCACCGGCTATCGCGACCACGGCCACATGCTGGCCGCCGGCATGGATCCCAAGGAAGTCATGGCCGAGCTGACCGGCCGTAGCGGCGGTTCGTCCAAGGGCAAGGGCGGATCGATGCACATGTTCGACGTGCCGACCGGATTCTACGGCGGTCACGGCATCGTCGGCGCCCAGGTGGCGCTGGGCACTGGCCTGGCCTTCGCCGGCAAGTATCGCGGCGACGATTCGGTGGCCTTCGTCTATTTCGGCGACGGCGCCTCGAACCAGGGGCAGGTCTACGAGAGCTTCAACATGGCGCAGCTGTGGAAGCTGCCGGCTATCTACATCATCGAGAACAACCAGTACGCCATGGGCACGAGCATCGAACGCTCGTCCTCGACGACCGAACTGTATCAGCGCGGCGCCAGCTTCGGCATTCCGGGCGAGCAGGTCGACGGCATGGACGTGCTGGCCGTGCGCGACGCCACGGCGCGTGCGGTGAAGCGCGCCCGCGAGGGCGGCGGTCCCTTCATTCTGGAAGTGAAGACCTATCGCTATCGCGGTCACTCGATGTCAGACCCGGCCAAATACCGGACCAAGGAAGAGGTCGACGAGGTCAAGAAGACCCGCGACCCGATCGATCACCTGAAGACGCTGCTGTCGGCCGCCAATGCGACCGAGGACGAGCTCAAGGCCATCGACAACGAGATCAAGGCGATCGTCGCCGAAGCTGTTCAATTCGCCCAAGAGAGCCCGGAACCCGATCCGTCCGAGCTCTATACCGACGTCTACGTGGAGGCCTGATCCGTGACCGACATTCTGATGCCGGCGCTGTCCCCCACGATGGAAGAGGGCACGCTGACCAAATGGCATATCAAGGCGGGCGACACCGTGTCGGCCGGCCAAGTGATCGCCGAGATCGAAACCGACAAGGCGACGATGGAAGTCGAGGCCGTGGATGAAGGCGAAGTGCTTGAAATCCTGGTCGCCGAAGGCTCCGAGAACGTGAAGGTCAACACGCCGATCGCGCGTCTGGCCGGCGAAGATGGCGCAGCGGCGCCCGCGCCGAAGGCTGACCCCGCGCAGGGCGAAGCTGAGACGCCCAAGGCTGCGGCCGAAGGCAAGACCGGCGATCCGGAAAAGGCGCCAGCCCAGACCGCGACGCCCAAGGTCGAACTGCGAGACCCGGAAATCCCGACCGACGCCAAACTGGTCAAGACGACCGTGCGCGACGCCCTGCGTGACGCCATGGCCGAAGAGATGCGCCGCGACGATCGCGTCTTCCTGATCGGCGAGGAAGTCGCCCAGTATCAGGGCGCCTACAAGGTCAGCCGCGACCTGCTGCAGGAGTTCGGCGATCAGCGCGTCGTCGATACCCCGATCACCGAGCACGGCTTCGCCGGCCTGGGTGTCGGCGCCGCCATGTCGGGTCTGAAGCCGATCGTCGAGTTCATGACGTTCAACTTCGCCATGCAGGCGATTGACCACATCATCAACTCGGCCGCCAAGACGCTCTATATGTCGGGCGGTCAGATCCGCGCGCCAATCGTGTTCCGCGGCCCGAACGGCGCGGCTTCGCGCGTCGGCGCCCAGCACAGCCAGGACTACTCGGCCTGGTATGCGCAGGTGCCGGGTCTGAAGGTCATCGCGCCGTACGACGCGGCCGACGCCAAGGGCCTGCTGAAAGCCGCCATTCGTGACCCGAACCCGGTCGTCTTCCTCGAACACGAGATGATGTACGGCCTGGAGTTCGACGTGCCGGAGGTCGAGGACTACGTCCTGCCGATCGGCAAGGCCAAGGTCCGTCGCGAAGGCAAGGACGTCACCATCACCGCCCACAGCCGCATGGTCGGCTTCGCGCTACAGGCGGCCGAGAAGCTGGCTGAGGAGGGTATCGAGGCCGAGGTGATCGACCTGCGCACTCTGCGCCCCCTGGATCACGAGACCATCGTCGAGAGCGTCAAGAAGACCAACCGTTTGGTCTCGGCCGAAGAGGGCTGGGGTCCGATGGGCGTCGGCGCCGAGGTCGTGGCCCGCGTCATTGAGCACGCCTTCGATTATCTGGATGCTCCGCCACTGCGCGTGCACCAGGAAGACGTGCCGCTGCCCTATGCCGCCAATCTGGAAGTGCTGTCGCTGCCAGGCGTGGACAAGATCATCGCGGCCGTGAAGCAGGTGATGGCATGACCGAGGCATCGGAGTTCATGCTGACGACGCCAGACAGCGTCGCTGCTGACCCCAAGGCCATCGAAGTCCTTCGGATGTGGTGGTCGAAGGACGAGCCGGTGATGTCCGTCAAACCGGCCTTCAACGATCCCATACAGTTCGGTCGGCTGCTGGCCTATGCGGCTCGACATATGGCGCATGGTTATGCCGTGCGGCATCAACACGATGAAACTGCGGCCTACCACCGCATCCTCGAAGGTCTCAGCGAAGTGGTGAAGGCGAATGACGTCCGCACTGTCGCCGAACCGATCGCGCCAACCGGGGGGAACGCCTGATGACCGACATCCTGATGCCGGCCCTGTCTCCGACGATGGAGGAGGGCGTTCTGGCCAAGTGGCACGTCAACGTCGGGGACGTCGTCTCAGCCGGAGACGTGATCGCCGAGATCGAAACCGACAAGGCGACGATGGAAGTCGAGGCCGTGGATGAAGGCGAGATCACCGACATCCTGGTCGCCGAAGGCACGGAAGGTGTGAAGGTCAACACCCCCATCGCCCGCCTGAAGGATGAGGGCGGCGCAGCCGTATCCAAGCCGGCCGAAAAACCCGCCGCCAAGACCGAAGAGGCTCCGAAGGCAGAGGCCGCTCCCACTGCTGCCGAGGCGCCCAAGGCCGCCACGCCTGCCGATCCGGCGCCCGCCGCGCCGAAGTCGGACAGCGGAGATCGCATCTTCTCGTCGCCGCTCGCTCGACGTATCGCCGCGCAGAACGGCGTCGATCTGAAGTCGATCAAGGGCACCGGTCCCCACGGCCGCATCGTCAAGCGCGACGTCGAGGCCGCTGGCAAGGGTTCGACCCAACCGGCGACCGCCTCTTCGGCGTCGCCCGCCACGACCGCAGCCGAGCCGCGCAAGGCGCAATCTCTGGCGCAGATGGGCATTCCGGACGGCAGCTACGACCTGATCCCGCTGGACGGCATGAAGAAGGCGGTTGCGCGTCGCATGGTCGACAGCGTCCAGAATGTGCCTCACTTCCCGCTGTTCATCGATTGCGAGATCGACCAGCTGATGGCCGTGCGCGCCAAGGTCAACAAGATGCTGGAG
>NZ_DAMBJX010000051.1:0-3037 GCF_032067225.1 Brevundimonas vesicularis
GGACCGGGCCGAACAGGACCGAGCCATCGAATCGGCGGCTGTGGGGCGGCGCAAGCTGGTGCTGGCGACCTCGGTCGCGGAAACCAGTCTGACCATCGAAGGCGTGCGGGTCGTGATAGACGGCGGCCTGTCGCGGGTGCCGCGGTTCGAACCGTCAAGCGGCCTGACCCGGCTGGCGACGGTCAAGGTCAGCCGATCCTCAGCGGAACAGAGGCGCGGCCGGGCCGGGCGCACCGAGCCGGGCGTTTGCTACCGCCTGTGGGATGAGGAACAGACGCGCGGGTTGGTCCCGCATCAACGGCCGGAAATCCAGGAGGCGGACCTGACCGGGCTGGCCCTGGACCTGGCCCGGTGGGGCGCACGCTCGGCGGAGGGGCTGGCCCTGCTCGACCCGCCGCCGGCTGGAGCCTTGGCCGAGGCGCGCAAGGTGCTGACACGGTTGGGGGCGCTGGATGCCGATGGCGGACTGTCGAAACACGGGCTTAGGCTGACCAAGATTCCGCTGTCGCCGCGGCTGGGCCATATGGTGGCCGTGGCGTCCGACGCCGGCGACGCGATGACGGGCGCACGGATCGCGGCGGTGTTGAGCGAGCCGGGTCTGGGCGGATCGAGCGTCGATCTGGCGGATCGCCTGATCGGGCTGGAGCGCGATCGGACGCAGAAAGCGCGCGATTCGATCAAGCTGGCGGAGCGCTGGGCGCGCGCGGCGGGCGGCAGATCGGGACGGACGATCGATCCTGGACTGCTGCTGGCCGAGGCCTTTCCCGAGCGGATCGCAAAGGCGCGGGGCAAGGCGGGTGAATATCTTCTCGCCAGCGGGAGAGGAGCCGTGCTGGAGGCGACTGACCATCTGGCGCGTGAGCCTTGGTTGGCGATCGCCGAACTTGGCGGCGGTGACACGCGCGACCGGGTGCGACTGGCGGCGGCGCTGGAGGCGGACCGGATCGACAGCGATCTGGCGCGCCTGATTTCGACGGAGGATCGGCTAGCGCGCGAACCGTCGGGGCGGTCGGTGATCCGGCGCTCGCGGCACATCGGGGCCATCGTACTGGACGAAAAGGTTGTCGGCGCGCCGGATGCGCATACCCTGACCGCCGCCCTTCGGGCCGAGATCGAGGCGGATGGGCTCGGCGCGCTGAAATGGGGCGAGCAGGCGTCGGGGCTGCGCGCACGTCTGGCCTTCCTGCACGCGCGCGACCCAGCTTGGCCCGATGTGTCGGACAACGCCCTGCTGGCGGCGCGTGAGGACTGGCTGTGGCCCCTGCTGGAAGGGGCCAAGTCGCTGGAGGGGATAGTCGACGGCCATCTGGCTGAAGCCCTGCGCGGACTGATCCCGTGGGATCTGCAACGCCGTCTCGACGAGCTGGCGCCCCCGCGTCTGGTCACGCCCCTGGGCTCGGCGGCCATCGACTATGCCGCCGAGGGCGGGCCGCGCGTGGATATTCGGGTGCAGGAACTGTTCGGCGTCACGACGCATCCGACTGTCGGCGGCGTGCCGTTGACCCTCGCCCTGTTGTCGCCGGCGCGACGGCCGGTGCAGGTCACCAAGGACCTGCCGCGCTTCTGGTCGGGGTCGTGGGCGGCGGTGCGTGCGGAGATGCGCGGCCGCTATCCCCGTCATCCGTGGCCAGAAAACCCTGCCGAGGCGCAGGCGACGAACCGGGTCAAACCGCGCGGCGCCTGATCGCCTTGACGCGGCGGGCGGGAAACGGGCATCGCTGGGACAACCGGGAGAAGAAGATGTCCGACGTCCTGCCGAAGAACTCCACCGGCCGCGTGCTGTTCGCCAGCCTGATCGGCACGACGATCGAGTTTTTCGACTTCTACATCTACGCCACAGCGGCCGTCCTGGTGTTTCCGACGCTGTTCTTTCCCGGCGAGGATCCAGGGACGGCTCTGCTGTCCTCGTTCGCGACCTTTTCCATCGCCTTCTTCGCGCGGCCCATCGGCGCCCTGGCCTTCGGACATTTTGGGGACCGGGTGGGACGCAAGGCGACGCTGGTCGCGGCGCTGATGACCATGGGCCTGTCGACGGTGGCCATCGGCCTGTTGCCGACGCACCAGCAGGTCGGCCTGCTGGCCCCCCTGCTGCTGGCCCTGTGCCGGTTCGGTCAGGGGCTGGGCCTGGGCGGCGAGTGGGGCGGGGCGGTGTTGCTGGCGACAGAGAACGCGCCGCCCGGAAAGAAGGCCTGGTTCGGCATGTTCCCCCAACTGGGCGCGCCCATCGGCTTCATCCTGTCCACCACATCCTTCATCGTTCTGACGTCGACGATGAGCGAGACCGCGTTCGAGGGCTGGGGCTGGCGAATTCCGTTCCTGGCCAGCGCCATCCTGGTGTTCGTCGGCCTGTGGGTGCGGCTGAAGATCACCGAGACGCCCGAGTTCCAGAAGGCCGTGGATCGCGACGAGCGCGTGAAGGCGCCGGCCGTGACCCTGTTCGCCCATCACAAGGCGGCGCTGGTTCTGGGCACCTTCAGCGGCGTGACGACCTTCACCCTCTTTTATCTGATGACCGTCTTCGCCCTCGGTTGGGCGACGACGGGAATGGGGCTGGCGCGGGCCGATGTGCTGCCCATCCAGTTGATCGGCGTGCTGTTCTTCGCCGCCTTCATCCCCGTGACAGCCTTGCTGGCGGATCGATACGGGCAGGTCAGGGTGCTGATCGCCTCGTCCGTGGGAATCGGCCTGTTCGGCTTTTTGTTCGCGCCGCTGTTCGGGGGCGGTCTCAGCGGCCTGCTGATCTTCTTTGCGCTGGGGTTCGCCCTGATGGGCTGCACCTATGGCCCGATCGGCGCGGCCATGGCGCGGCCCTTTCCCACATCAGTTCGCTATACCGGTGCGTCGATGGCCTTCAATCTGGCGGGCATACTGGGCGCATCGCTTGCGCCCTATATCGCGCTGAAGCTGGCCGAGCGATTCGGGCCGGGAGCCGTCGGCGGCTATCTGGCGATTTCGGCCCTGGTCACCATTGCCGCCCTGTGGGGCATGGGCCGAGTGGCGCCGGAGGAGAAGCGCTAGGCTTCGTCCGTCGCGGCAT
>NZ_DAMBJX010000051.1:3047-20402 GCF_032067225.1 Brevundimonas vesicularis
GACCATGATGCCGGTGGCGATGGCCAGATTCAGGCTGTCGGCCCGGCCGCGCATCGGAATCTTGACGTTGACGTCGCAGGCGGCGGCCAGGTCGTCGGTCAGGCCGGCCTGTTCATTGCCCATCAGGATAAGCGACGGCTGTTGCATGACGGCTGAGCGGTGACTGACCCTGGCGTCCAGTCGGGTGCCGACGACGCTGCCGGGCCAACTCTTTCGCCAAGCGAGGAAGGCCTCCTGCGTCGTCTTGGTGATTGAGACGGCGAAGACCGAGCCCATGGTCGCGCGCACAGCCTCGACCTAATAGGGATCGACGCAGTCGCCGATCAGGATGACCCCTCCGCAACCGGCCGCGTCCGCCGTGCGGATGATGGTGCCCAGATTGCCGGGATCGCGCACCTGCTCCAGCGCGACCCAGCAGGCAGCCGAGGCGGGGTTCAGGCTGTCGAGAGCCGCATACGCCTGTTCGAACACGCCCAAGACCGTCTGCGGATTGTCGCGGCGGCTGATCTTTTCGAGGATGGCGTGGGTGACGACGATGATGTCGCCGCCGGCCTTGAGCGTGGCGGCCTTGGCGCGGTCCAGCAACGGATGAGGGCGGGCGTCCTCGCCGACCAGCAGCATCCGGGGCGCGCGCCCCTGATCCAACGCCTCGCCGATGAACTTCAGCCCTTCGGCCAGGAAGGTGCCGGTCAGGTCGCGTTCCTTGCGCATATGCAGGGCGCGGACGCCCTTGACCGTGTCGTTGGTCAGGGAGGTGATGACGCGTTCGGTCATTGGCTCCACCGCGCGAAGAAGGACAAGCCGATTGCGCGGGCGTCCGGGCCGTCTTCGGACAGGGCCAGTTCGCCCCAGTCGATCCGGCCGCCGCGATCCTGGGTCGCCTCGACCATCAGATGTGCCAGGGACAGGCCGGACACACGGGCTGCATAGGCGTTCAGCAGCAGGAAGTCGGCATCGTCCGCCAGCAAGGCGGCGCAGTCCTTGAGCAGACCCGGCATGTCCTCAAACAGGCGCCAGATTTCCCCCGTGGGGCCGCGCCCGTATTTGGGCGGATCCAGAATGACGCCATCGTATTTTGAGCCGCGACGAACTTCGCGCGCGACATATTTGCGGGCGTCCTCGACAATCCACCGGATCGGATGCTGGGCCAGGCCCGACTGCTCGGCGTTCTCGCGGGCATAGGCGACCGACTTCTTGGACGCGTCGACGTGGGTGACTTCGGCGCCTGCGGCGGCCGCGGCCAGACTGGCGACGCCGGTATAGCCGAACAGGTTCAGGATCTTCGGCGCGCGGCCGGCTGAACGTGTGAAGTCCCGCACCCGTCCGTCCAGCCATTCCCAGTTGGCCGCCTGTTCAGGGAAGAAGGCGAGGTGGCGGAAGGGGGTGAAGCGGCCGGTGAACTTCACATCGCGCCATCTCAAAGGGAAGGCGTCGATGGGGCCGTGCTTGTCGAACCGCCAGCGACCGCTGTCTTCCTCTTCCTGCTGCGGATCGAACGTCGCTGTCGCGTTTTCGAAGGCTTTCGCATCGCGGGGTGACCAGAAACACTGCGGCTCGGGCCGAACGACGGTGTAGCGGCCGTAGCGCTCCAGCTTCTTGCCGTCGCCGCTGTCCAGCAGGGCATAGTCGGACCAGCCGGAGGTCACGAGGGTTTCGGGATTTTTGGAAAGGACGGGCGCCATCGTCGGGCTGATAGGCGCTCAGGCCGCCTCGCGTCCAGCGTCCAGCGCCACGACAGTCAATTCCGGCATCTGATCGTCGCGATCGTGCGGGGTCTTGTCCCAGACGTGCGGTTCGACCGCCAGCCGCCAGGCCGCATGGACGAAGGCGAGGCTGAGCAACGCCCAATAGGCTGGCGCAACCAGCACATCGCCCAGTCTATAATCGAGCCCGGCGCGTCGTGCTCCAACCGCACAGCTCATCCAGGCAGCGATGACGCCTAGCGCCAGCACCCCCAGCGAGCCACTAGGCAGGGGCGGCAGGGTGCCGGACAGGACCCAGACGGCGATGGCTAGAACGAGCCAGGCCAGCGTCGGGGCATGGGCGGCCGCCGACAGGATCGCCGCGCCCAAGGTCATGACCAGCGACAAGCTTCCGCGCCGGCCCAGGGCGTTGGGACGCCGCGTATGCACACCCCAGGTCTGCATATAACCCTTCAGCCACCGGGTGCGCTGGGGCAGCCACCGGTCCATCGCGCCCGGCGGCGTCTCCCACGTCGGACTGTCGATGACGCCGAGCTTCCAGCCCATCGACCACAGCCGAAAGCCCAGGTCCGCGTCCTCGGTGACATTGTGCGCGTCCCAGCCGCCGGCGCCACGCAGCGCGGTCATGCGGATATGATTGCTGGTGCCGCCCAGCGGGAAGGGCAGGCCCAGCCGCGCCATGCCCGGCAAGGTCACTTCGAACAGGGCCGCATACTCAAAGGCGAACTGCCGATCCAGAAACCAGGAGCCAGGCTTGCCGGATCCTCGGATGCGAAGCGGCGCCTGAAGACAACCCAGCCGGGGCTGGGCGACGAAACGCGCCGCCGCCTGGCGGAGCTGTTGCGGATGCGGTCGGTCCTCTGCGTCATAGATGGTGACCAGATCGCCTGTCGCGTGGCCGAGGGCGTAGTTCAAGGCGCGCGGCTTGGTCTGAGGGCTGCCCGGCGGGGCGATCAGGAATTTCAGCCAAGGCGGTTTGGGCGTCGCCTGGGCTGCGGCCAGGGTGGCCTCGTCATGCGCCTCCAGCACGATGAAGGCCTCCAACTTATGCGCCGGATAGTCGATCCGGCTGAGGTTGGCGATCAATTGCGGCGTCACCGCCGCCTCATCGTAAAGCGCCGCCAGAATGGTGTAGCGCGGCCATTCGATCGGGCGAGGAACGGGCGCGAAGCGTCGCAGGCTGGCGACGCCGATGACGGCCTTCCACAAAGCGCAGACCACGAATGCGGCCTGAAACAGAACTAAGCCGACGTCGATCGCGGCGGCAGGCCAGCGGATCAGCGCGACGACGCACGTTAGGATAAGCAGGATCAAGGTGGTGATCTGAAAACCGCTAGGCATGCGTCGTGAGGCGCCGTTTCGGCGGGACCTGATCCCTGGATGCGCCCAATCCTTCACCGCATCCGCCCCCAAAGCGCCACAACCCCTAATCGCTATTTGAAACAACCATGTTCTGCAAGTCGGTTGGCGTCCGGGACGGATTGTCGCTATTCAGGGCGCCTCACCCGGAGCAGCGGCTTGTCTGAACTTTCGAACGCCTCGCGCACGACCCGAAAGCCCAAGGGCGAAGGCCATTCGCGTAGGGGCGAAATCCTGGCCGCGGCCGAGCGCATCTTCGTCGAGCACGGCTATGAAGGCGCGACGATTCGCAAGATCGCGGACGAGGTCGGGTTGTCGTCGACCGCGCTCTACATGCATTTCCCGGACAAGGGCGCGATCCTGCAGGAAATCTGCCGCGACGCCTTTGCGCGACTTATCGCATCAAACGCCGCCGTCGCCGATGAGGCCGCGCCGCCCGAGCAGCGGCTGCGGCGGATGATCGAGGGCTATATCGACTTCGGTTTCGCCCATCCCAACGCCTATCGCCTGATCTATCTGACGCGACCGGTGGAGGCGCGAGACGGCGCTCAGGACGCGGCGCGCGAGCTCGGCTCCAGCCTGTTCACGACATTGGAAGCGACCGTCGGCGACGCCGTGACGGCCGGACGCATGAAAGGCGATCCCGTCACGATCGCCCAGGCGATCTGGGCTGCGGCGCATGGGATCGTGTCTCTCATGATCACAAAGCCCTACTTCCCGTGGTCTGATCGGCAGGCGCTGGTTCGCACGACTTTGGACGCCCTATTCGCCGGTCTGATCGAAGGATGAAGCGAATCTGCGTCGCCTTGGCGGCTCTGGCGTTCAGCAGCAGCGTGGCTGAGGCGCGGCCCTTACGGATCATGGCGCTGGATCAATGCGCTGACCAATATGTGCTGGCTCTAGCGCCGGATGCAGACATCGCGCTGTCGCCGCGCGCCGACGATCCTGACGCCTGGCTGCGTCAGCAGGCGGTCGGTCACAAGCGTTTGCGTCCGACGCTCGAGGCCGCCGTGGGTTTTCAGCCTGACGTCGTGGTGCGCTACTGGGGCGGCGAGCCGCGCCTGCTGTCCGCGCTGACGCAGCGCGGCGCCAAGGTGGTCACAATCGATGATGCGGTTGATCTGGAGGGCGTACGACGGAATATCCGGACTGTGGCGCGGGATCTGGGACATGCCGAGCGCGGACAGGCGTTAGAGCGACAGATGGACGCTAAGCTGGCGAAGGCGGCGCCGGTGAAACCTGTGGCTGAGACGCCGGGGGCAGTCTATCTGACCTCGGGGGGCTTCACCGCGGGGCCAGGCACGCTGATCGATGCAATGATGCGGGCGGCCGGATTTTTAAATCTGTCGGCCGCGCCCGGGTTTGGCGCACTCAGCGTCGAGCGAATCGCGATGAATCCTCCGGTGCGATTTGTGCTCGGCTTCTTCGATCAGCTGCGCGCCGACCTGCGCGGACCGGGGCGGCATCCGGTTGTCGCGCGAGCGGCCGAGGGCCGAACGGCGGCGCGCCTGCCCGCTGCGACCTTGACCTGCCCGGCCTGGTTCGCCGCCGATGCGGTTGAGATGATGGCCAAGGGGCGGCCGTGAACAGAACGGTTCGGCTGTGCCTGGTTCTGATCGGCTTGATCGTCGCGGCACTGGCCCTGGCGGTGCTGGCCGGCGAGACGGCGTTCAGCGTCGATCAGTATGCGGCGGCCTTCAGCGATCCGACATCCGGTCCGGCCGAGGTCCTGTGGCAGGTGCGGGCGCCACGCGCGGTCTGCGCCCTGGTCGTCGGCGCGGCCCTGGGTTTGGCAGGGGCGGTGATGCAGGGGCTGTTGCGTAATCCGCTGGCTGATCCTGGCGTGCTGGGGGTGTCGGCGACGGCGGCCCTGGGCGCGGCGCTGGCGATCGTGCTCGGCGCTGCGGCTGTACACGGACTGGTGGAGATTTCGGCCTTGGCGGGCGCGGCGCTGGCGGGCGGACTGCTGATCGCGGCGTCCAGGGCCATGCGGGCCCCTGAGGCCCTGATCCTGTTCGGCGTGGCCCTGTCCAGTTTCGCTGGCGCGGCGACGGCTTTGATCTTCAACCTGTCACCGTCGCCCATCGCCTCGGCCGAGGTCATGTCCTGGCTCCTGGGATCGGTACAGAACCGAAGTTGGGTCGATGTGGCCTGGGTGACGCCGGCTGTCATCGTCGCGGGCGTCTTCGCTGCCCTGTCGGGCGCCGGTCTGCGTATGCTGACCCTGGGCGACGAGGGGGCGGCGGCGTCCGGATTGAATATGGGGCGGTTAAGGGTCTTCGCCCTTGTCGCGGCGGCCTTGGCAACAGGGGCGGCCGTGGCGGTGGCGGGCGTCATCGGGTTCGTGGGCCTGGCGGCGCCGCATCTGGTGCGCGCGGCGGTGCGCGGCGATGCCAAGCGAATCTTGGCGCCCTCGGCGCTGGCGGGCGGGCTGATGCTGATCGTCGCGGACCTGTTGGCGCGACTGACGCCGACGGATCAGGAACTGAAGCTGGGCGTGTTCACCGCCCTGATCGGCGCGCCCCTGTTCGCCCTGATCGCCTGGCGGGCGGCGCGGGAGTGGCGGCTGTGAGCTTGCTGTCGCTGGAGACGGTTCAGGCGCGGCTAGGCAAAGCGGTCGTGCTGGATGGGGTGAGCCTGTCGGTCGCGGCGGGCGAGGTCGTGGCCCTGTGCGGACCAAACGGCGCGGGCAAGAGCAGCGCCATCCGTGCCGCTGTGGGCCTGCTGGCGACGACCGGTGGCCAACTCAGACTGGGCGGCGCGGACATCGTCGATCTGTCCCATCGCCAGCGTGCGGAACGCGTCGCCTATCTGCCGCAGGAACGGCGCATCGCCTGGAACCTGCCGGCGGTTGAGGTGGCGGCGCTCGGCGCGCCGTTTCTGTCAGGCGCGGATGCGTTGGCGCGAGCGCGAGCCGCTCTGGACGAGGTCGGCGCCGGACACCTGGCGGACCGCGGCGTGGCGGAGATGTCAGGCGGGGAGCGTGCGCGGGTTCTGCTGGCGCGCGCCCTTGTCGTCGATGCGCCGCTGCTGCTGGCCGACGAGCCCATCGCGGGGCTGGACCCGGATGCGCAGCGTTTGGTGCTGGAGCGCCTGAGAGCGCGCGCTGGCGACGCGGCAGGGGTGCTGGTCAGTCTTCACGACCTGACCTTGGCTGCAACCGTGGCGGATCGCATCGTTGTGCTGGATCGGGGACGGGTGGTCGCCGACGCCCCACCGATCCAGGCGCTGTCGCCCCCCGTCCTGCGCGAGGTATTCGGGCTGGACGGCGAGTGGATCGAGGGGCCGAACGGGCCGCTGCTGGCGGCCCGCCGGGCTCAGTAGGCGATATAGGGCCGCGCGCCGGCCGCCGATCCGCGCGAGATGTCGGCCGAGGGCGTCAGCGGCGCCGTGCCGCCGTTCAGGCGGGCTTTGTAGACCGCCATGTTTTCCATCACCCGCATCATATAGTTGCGCGTCTCTGTGAAAGGCGCGCACTCGATGAAGTCGATGGTCTTGATCGCATCGCCGCGCGGGTCGCCGCACCGGGCGATCCACTGGCTGGGACGCGCCGGCCCGGCGTTGTAGCCAACCGTCGCCAGGAGCATGGAGCCGTTGTTCGCGGCCATCAGCTCGCCGAGGTGATAGCTGCCCAAGGTCATGTTGTAGTCGGGATCCCACAACTGCTCGGCGGAATAGCTCATGCCCAGACGGCGGGCGACGCCCGAGGCGGTGGACGGCAGGAACTGCATCATGCCGCGCGCGTCGGCCCCGGAGCGGGCGCGGGGATCGAAGCTGGATTCCTGGCGCGTGATCGCCTGGGTGAACTCCAGCGGGGCGGCGCCGGCGACCTGGGGCGGCACGCGGACCGGATACATCCGCTCGGGCATGACGAAGCCCCGCTGGCTGGCGGCGCGCCCCACCATCATGGCGGTGAAGCCCTCGCCATAGCCGCGCGACAGGTCCATCAGCAGGGCCAGGTCGTTGATGGTCGGCAGGTCGTTGTCCAGCTGATAGGCGAAGACGCGCAGCAGGCTCATTTCGCCGGTCTCGCCCAGAATCCGCGTAGCGCGGACGACCTCATTGCCTTCGAAGCGGGCGATATCTGCTTGGGACGGCACAGGTTCGCCGGGCAGCTGGAGCGTGGTCATGCCCGCCTTCTCGGCCGCCAACTGCCCATAGAAGGTCTGCCAGTGCTGGGCGCCGTTACGATAGTAGGCGAGGGCGGCGTCGCGTTCGCCGCGCGCCTCGGCGGCGCGACCCAACCAGTAGAAGGCGCGGCCCTGAGTGATCGGCGTGGATGAGGCCGTGCGCAGGGCTTCGAAATGGCGGGCGGCGACTTCGGGCTGGTTCAGCTTGGTCAGGGCGACCCAACCGGCGAAAAACTCGGCGTCCACCATCCGGTCACCCGAGCTGAAGCCGTGACCGTTCATGGCGTCATATGCCGCGCGCCAGTTGCCCTGTTGCAGGGCGTCGAGGAAGTAGTTGCGGCGCTCGCTCCACAGGGTGTTGTCGCCGGTAGTATGGCCTGGCGCCGGCGGAAGATTGGCCAGCAGCGCAAAGCCTTCGGACTGGCGATTTTGCGAACGCAGCAGGCGCACGCGCTCCAGCACGACCGCCGGATCGGCCGCCTGGGCCGGCGTCAGATTGGCGATGACGGCGTCGGGGCTGTAGGCCGAGCGAAGGGTCATCACCGTGTTGGCGATGGCAGCGCGATCAGGCGAAACCAGATTGATCATGCTGCGCGTCGCCGGTCCGTGTGGACCTAGCAGCAGCATATTCAGCCGCGCCTCGTGATCGGCGGGGGTCAACCAGGAGCCCCATTGGCTGAGGATACGCGACTGCGGCGCGTCGTCGAACGAGCGGGTGCGCCACCAGTCGCGGACGAGGGCGCGGGCCTCATCCTGGCGGCCGCGTTGCTGCAGCGCGGAGGCGTAGGCGATGGCCCCCTCGACCGTCGTCGGCTTGCCGTCAGACATCAGGGCCAGGGCCGCGTCCGCGCCCATGCCGGAGCGGTCCAGCACCTTTTCGGCGGCGGCGCGTCGCGATTCGCCGCGCGGCCATCCCGCCAGATCCGCCTGACCGCGCGAGAGGTCCGAGTAGGACAGTTGCTCTCCCGAGGTGTCGATCAGCGCCCATTCGACCAGTTTGCGAGCCGAGGCGTCCCTGATCTGCGACATGGCGGACTGGGCGCCGAACACATCGCGCGCACGAACCGCCGCCAGCCCCTGACGAAACAGCGCCGTGTCCTGATCGCTCAGCACGCGGCCCTGATAGGTCGCCGAATAGCCGGGCACGGACGAGGACGCCGAGGCATAGGGCACAGGCTGGGTGGGCAGGACGTCCTGCGGGTTCGGCGCAAGGACGGCGAGGGCCGCCGCCAGACTGGTCGCGATCATGATCTGTCCTGTTCCCATTCAATCCCGGTTGCGGCGGAGCCGCTGGCGACCTAACGTCCCGCGCTCATTGCAAAGGCGATGAACATCCGTCCATCGTCACTCCCCACGCAGGCCAGCTTAGTCTCATGAACGCCCCCTTGTTCAAGGGCGTGATCACCGCCCTGATCACACCACTTCGTGACGGAAACGTGGACGAAGCCGCATTCGCCAAACTGCTCGAGCGTCAGATCGCCGCAGGGGTTCACGGCGTCGTCCCGATGGGCACGACGGGCGAGGGCGCCAGCATGGATCTGGATGAGCACAAGCACGTCATCGAGCTGTGCGTGCGTCTGACGGCCGGGCGCGTCGCCGTCATTGCGGGCACCGGATCGCCCTATACCAAGGAAGCCATCGACCTGACCCGCCACGCCAAGACGGTGGGCGCGGATGGGGCTTTGATCGTCACGCCCTATTACATTCGCCCGTCCCAGGCGGGCATGGCGGCGCATTTCGAAGCGGTGGCCGACGCCGTGCAGTTGCCGATCCTGCTGTACAATGTGCCGGGCCGGACGGGGTCCGATCTGTCCAATGAGACGGTGGTGCGGCTGGCGGCCCACCCCAACATCGTCGGCATCAAGGACGCCACGGGCGACATGAGCCGCGTCAGCTGGATGCGAGCGAACATCGATGGCCAGTTCGACCTCATCTCGGGCGACGACCCCAGCTATCTCGGCTACCACGCCCATGGCGGCGTCGGCCTAATCTCGGTGGCGTCCAATGTCGCGCCGGAGGCCATGGTCGCCTTGCACAATGCGATGACTGCCGGAGATTATGCGACAGCACGCGACTGGCAGGACCGACTGATTAGTTTGTGCAAGGCGCTGTTCCTGGACAACTCGCCCGCGCCGACGAAATACGCCCTGGCCAAGCTCGGCTTATGCAACGAGGAGGCGCGCCTGCCGCTGTCGCCGACCTCCGATGCGGTCAAACCCTTTATCGACCGCGCCATGGCGGCGGCGGGCGTCATCTGATGGCGCCCAAGCCGCAATCGAAGTCCAAGGTCATCGCCGAAAACCGACGCGCGCGGTTCGACTATTTCCTGGAAGACAATATCGAGGCCGGGATCCAGCTGCTGGGCACCGAGATCAAGGCGCTGCGCGACGGCCGGGCCAATATCGCCGAAAGCTATGCGGCGGTGGAGGGGCGCGAGATCGTGCTGATCAACGCCGATATCCCGCCGTACAAACAGGCAAACCGCTTCAACCACGAGCCGCGCCGACCGCGTAAGCTGCTGCTGCACAGAAAGCAGATCGACAAGCTGATGGGGGCGGTCCAGCGCGACGGTCAGACCATCATTCCGCTGAAGCTCTACCTGAACGATGCGGGCAAGGCGAAGCTGGAGATCGCGCTGGCCAAGGGCAAGAAGCTGCACGACAAGCGCGAGGCTTCTGCCGAACGCGACTGGCAGCGCGATAAGGCCCGCCTGATGCGTGACAAGGGGTGAGGTTCAGGCCTCGATCAGGGTTCGGGCGCGCGCGAAGATGTCCTCGAACATCTGCGGCGTCAGGCGACCGGTGTTCGTGTTCAACCGGGAGCAGTGATAGCTGTTCAGAATGACGTAGCCGCCGGCTTCGCCCTGCGCCCCGTGGCCCGCCGGCATCGCTGACGCAGGCCGCCCGAAGGCTTTCAGGATATTGCGGCGCGAGACGTCGCCCAGGGTCACGATCACCTTCAGATTCGGCAGCCGTTTGAGCCGGTCGATCAGGAAGGGACGGCAGGTCGTTTCCTCGATCGGCAGAGGCTTGTTCCCGGGCGGTGCGCACCGGACCGCATTGGTGATCATGCAGTCCGTCAGCGTTAGGTCATCGTCGCCGTTAGGATCGTAACGACCCTGTGCAAAGCCGGCCTTCATCAGCGTATCGTACAGCAGCCAGCCGGCGTGATCGCCGGTGAAGGGACGTCCCGTCCGGTTGGCGCCGGTACGGCCGGGCGCGAGGCCGGCGATCAGCAGACGCGCGTTCGGATCGCCGAACGAGGCGGCCGGCCCGTTCCACCAGTCTGGATTCTGACGCGCATTCTCCTGACGATAGGCGACCAGGCGCGGGCACAGCGGGCAGTCGCGGGGCGGTTCGGGCGTCAGGGTCATTGGGCGGCCTTCGGGCGGCCGAAGTCGGCCATCAGATCGTTCAGGTCCAGGAAGGCGTCGGCCTGACGACGCAATTCGTCGGCGATATGCGGCGGCTGGGTCTTCTGGGTCGAGATGACGGTGACCCGCACGCCTCTGGCCTGGATCGCCTGAACCACCCGCCGGAAGTCGCCATCGCCGGAGAACAGCACCGCATGGTCGATGTGCCGCGCCAGCTCCAGCATGTCCACCGCGATCTCGATGTCCATATTGCCCTTGATCCGGCTGTGGCCGCTATTGTCCGTGAACCGCTTGACCGGCTTGGTGACGACCGAGAAGCCGTTGTAGTCGAGCCAGTCGACCAGCGGCTTCACCGGCGAGAATTCTTCGCCCTCGACCACGGCCGTATAGTAGTATGCGCGGGTCAGGATGGACCTCTCGCGGAACCAGTCCAGCATCCGCCGGAAGTCCATGTCGTGCTGCAGGGCGCGGGCGGCGGAGTAGAGGTTCGAGCCGTCGATGAAGATCGCCAGCCGGTCGGTGGAATGAAACATGGTCGAAGCCGTCGAAAGAGATGAAAAATCGGATCGCGCGGTCGCCGTCGGAATCGATGACGGGTTCGACCTGAATGACGCAGTCATCGTGGCCCTGGGCTGCAATGACAAGGGGGCATGGTCGTCCTGCACCGAAGCGCTGGAGGCGGCGCTCGCGCGTTTCCGCAGCGAAGGGATTGATGTCGTCGCACGCTCGTCTTGGTGGTCGTCGCTGGCCTGGCCCGATCCGCACGATCCAGCCTTTCTGAATGGCGTGGTCATCGTCCACACAGAACACGATCCCCATGCCTTGATGGCGGCGCTCGGCCGGATCGAGGACGCGTTCGGCCGCGAGCGGTCGGTTCGCAATGCGCCGCGGACGCTGGATCTGGACCTGATCGCCTACGGACGATTGAGCGGTGATCTGCAGGGATTGATCCTGCCCCATCCCCGCGCGGCCGAGCGGCGGTTTGTGATGGGACCCGTCGCTGAAATCGCGCCGAACTGGATGCATCCTACAAAGCGCGCGAGCGCCGAAAATCTAGGCCAGGCCGCGTCGGTCGGTCGCGATGCGCACCCATTGAAGTAGGCAGCTGTTCGTGAGCTGATCCGGTACTGACACCGGGAGACATGTTATGCTCAGCCTCGCCTTCGCCGCCGTGCTTCTGTCAACGTCAGTTCAGGAACGGCACCCTGAACCAGCTGCACCGCCGATGGGCGTGGGGCTGGTGATTCATGAGGCTGACACGATGGTGCGCCAGCCGCCGCCGCACAACGGCACGGGAATGAGCACAGCCTATCGAATTTCAGGCATGGCGCCGAACCGATCAATGGAGTTCAGAAAGCGCGTCATGCACCCAGGATCGTCTATCGGCCTGCACGTCATCGCGCACGACGAGGTCTATCATGTCGTCAGCGGGGAGGGAGATGTCACCACGGACGGCGTGACGACCCGGATGAAGGCCGGCGACACAGCCTATCTTTACGATGGCGGCAATGTCGGCATTCAGCAGGTGGGCGAGGACGATCTGGTGCTGATCATCGCCTACCCGTTGGCGCGTCGGACCGACTGACGCCCAACTTCCGCCCCTGTGGCGTTGCAAAAAGCCGTCCTCATCTGTATTTGACGCGGTTCTCCCCCGCGTTCGAGGAATTTCATGGCCCGCGTCACCGTCGAAGACTGCATCGAGAAGGTTCCGAACCGCTTTGGTCTGGTGCTGATGGCTGGCCACCGCGCCCGCAGCATCGCCAACGGCGCCGCCCTGACGATCGACCGCGACAACGACAAGAACCCCGTCGTCGCCCTGCGCGAAATCGCCGACGACACTGTCGTGCCGGACGAACTGCGCGAGACCATCATCACCACGCTGCAACGCGTCGATGAGCGGACGGAAGCCGAGGATGAGGCCGAAACGGTCGCTCTGCTGGCCTCGCCGCAGCACATGAACATGGCCGAGGCGGAACTGATCCGCGCCCTGCAAAGCGACCGCGACGGCGGTCAGGAGGAGCGGTACTGACGCCCGAGGGAGCCCCTGGCGTCACTATCCTGCCGGCGCGGACCGAAACGGTTCCGCCGGCGCCTCAAGCTGCAAACAAAAACGACCCTCAGACGGCGCTCGTCGATCCGGCGCCGCACCCCAAGCGTGCGCCGATCCTGCGCCAGTTCGAGCTGATCGAGGCCGTCAAGGCCTACGACCCTACCGCCGACGAAGCGCTTCTGAACCGCGCCTACGTCTATGCGATGAAGATGCACGGTTCGCAGTTGCGAGCCTCGGGCGATCCCTATTTCGCCCACCCGATTCAGGTCGCGGGCATACTGACCGACTACAAGCTCGACACCGCCACCATCGTCACCGCCCTGTTGCATGACGTGGTCGAGGACACTTCGGCGACGCGCGACGACATCGCCGGCATGTTCGGTGAAGAGGTCGCGGTCCTGGTCGAGGGCGTGACCAAGCTGTCGCGGCTGGAGCTTCAGGCCGAACACACGCGCCAGGCCGAGAACCTGCGCAAGTTCATCCTGGCCATCAGTCGTGACGTGCGGGTGCTTTTGGTCAAGCTGGCCGACCGTCTGCACAATATGCGCACGCTCCAGTTCGTGAAGCCGGAGAAGCGCGAGCGGATCAGCCGCGAAACGCTGGAAGTCTATGCGCCCCTGGGACGGTCCATCGGCATCCACTCGATCGCGTCCGAGCTGGAAGAACTGGCCTTCACCCATCTGAACCCAACGGCCAAGACCGCCATCGAGCGGCGGCTGGAGGCGTTGAAGCTGGAGCATGGTCGCGCCATCGACGGGGTGGCGAGCGAGGTCGAGCGGGTCCTGTCCGAGGCGGGTCTGAAGGCCAATGTCTATGGCCGACAGAAGACGCCCTATTCGATCTGGCGCAAACTTCAGCGCAAGTCGGTCGGTTTTTCGTCTTTGTCCGACATCTACGGCTTCCGCGTGATCGTCGAGGCGGAGGACGACTGCTATCGGGCGCTGGGCGTGATCCACCGCGAATGGCCGATGGTGCCCGAGCGGTTCAAGGATTTCATCTCGACGCCCAAGTCTAATAACTATCGCTCGCTGCACACGACCGTCGTCGGCCCCCGGGGGCTGCGGATCGAGATGCAGATCCGCACCGAGGACATGGACCGGATCGCCGAGGACGGGGTCGCCGCCCACTGGCGCTACAAGAACCATTCCTACGGCTTTGACCGCGAGGCGATGGAACAGGGCGGCGGGCGTGACCCGCTCCAGAACCTGCGCCACCTGGTTCAGGTGATCGAGCATGGCGAGGGCGGCGAGGACTGGGTCGAGCACGCCAAGCTGGAAATGTATCTGGACCAGGTCTTCGTCTTCACGCCGAAGGGCCAACTGGTCACCCTGCCACGCGGGGGAATGCCGCTGGATTTCGCCTATGCCGTCCACACCGAGGTCGGCGACACCGCCGTCGGGGTCAAGGTCAATGGCGAGTTGAAGCCCATGCGCACGCCGCTCCAGAACGGCGACGTGGTCGAGATCATTCGGGGCTCCAAGCGCGAAGTGCCCGCCGACTGGCGCAGTCTGACGGTCACGGGCCGCGCGCGCTCCGCCATTCGCCGCCATATCCGCACCTCCGAGCGCGAGGAATTCATCAAGCTGGGTCGCGTCGCGCTGGATCAAACCCTGGGCCGGGTCGACAAGACCCTGACCGACGTGTCGTTGAAGCCGGTTCTGGAACTGCTGGCGGTCGCGAGCGACGACGATCTGTTCGAAGGCCTGGGACGCGGACGGTTGTCGCCGACGACGGCGGCCGAAATCCTGTTCCCCGCGCTGAAGGGGCGGTTGAAGGCTGGGCCCGAGAAGCAGCGCATCGAGGGCGAGAAGGCGCGGCTGTTCGTGCGCGGCGGGGGGCTGACGCCGGGCGTGTCGGTTCATTTCGGCCAATGCTGCACGCCCGTTCCGGGCGACCGGATCGTCGGCATTCTGGAGCCCGAATCCGGCCTGACCGTCCACACCATTGATTGCCAGACCCTGGCCGCCTTCGCCGATGACGACTCGGTCTGGCATGACCTGCAATGGACGCCTCAGGCCGAGACGGACGCGGTCGCCGCCGCCCGTATTCGCGCGACGATCCGAAATGCGCCAGGCGTGCTGGGTCAGGTCACGACCCTGATCGGCGAGGCCGGCGGCAACATCATCAACCTGTCGATGGCGCATCGTCAGCAGGACTTCTTCGACGTGGACGTGGACGTCGAGGTCGAAGACGCCAAGCATGCGACCATGATCATCGCGGCGCTGAGGGCCAATCCGTCGGTCGACTCCGTCGAGCGCGCGCGGGGCGAATGAGTGACCCGGTAAAACCGAACGCGGCGCAGATGGCCTCGCCGTCCTATCGCATGGCGGCGATGGATCAGGACTTCCTGCTGGGCGATTCGATGCGGGGCGTGCGGTTCTTGATGGAATACGCCAAGCCCGAGGAGGCGTTGAGGGCCTGGGGCGTGCGCTCGACCATCGTCGTTTTCGGCAGCGCGCGCATCCACGAAGGGCATCGTTGGTATGACGAGGCGCGCGCCTTTGGTCGACTGGCGTCCGAGCGGGGCGGGGCCTTGCGAGGACGCGTCGGCGAGCCCCGCGACAATGTCATCGCCACCGGCGGCGGGCCCGGCATCATGGAAGCCGCCAATCGCGGGGCCGTGGACGCGGGCGCGCCGTCCGTGGGCTTCAACATCACCCTGCCGCATGAGCAGGAGCCGAACGCCTATTCGACGCCGGAGCTGACGTTCCGCTTCCACTATTTCGCGATGCGGAAGATGCATCTGGCGATGCGCGCCAATGCGCTGGTGGTGTTTCCCGGCGGCTTCGGCACCTTCGACGAGATGTTCGAGATGCTGACGTTGCGACAGACAAAGAAGGCGCCGCCGGTTCCGGTCGTTCTGGTGGACAAGGCGTACTGGACCTCGGTCATCGGTTTCGACGCCTTGGTCGAGCATGGAATGATCGCCGCGTCCGACCTGGAGCTGATCGGTTTCGCCGAGGACGCGGAGGGCGTCTGGGCTGAACTGCTCGCGCGCGGGCTTCGGCCGAACGAAAACATCGAATGAAGCGTCGCCGCAGGGTTCATCCGCGCGCGATCCGGGTCTAGAACCCTGTCATGAACACTGAAGACGTCCTTAACGAGTTTCGCGACGCCGGCGCCCTGCGCGAAGGCCATTTCGTCCTGTCGTCGGGTCTGCACAGCCCGGTCTTTCTGCAGAAAAATCTGGTCTTCATGGACGGCGCGCGATGCGAGCGGCTGTGCAAGGCGCTGGCGGACAAGATCACGGCCGCGGTTGGCCCGGTCGATGTCGCCATCTCGCCGGCCGTAGGCGGCATCATCCCCGGGTACGAGACCGCCAAACACCTGAAGGTCCGTTCAATGTACGTCGAACGCGAAGGCGGTACGTTCAAACTGCGTCGCGGCTTCTCGGTCGAGCCGGGCGAGAAGGTCGTCATGGTCGAGGACATCGTCACGACCGGGCTGTCGTCGCGCGAATGCATCGCCGCCATCCAAGCCGCCGGGGGCGAGGTGATCGCCGCCGCCTGTATCGTCGATCGCTCGGGCGGCAAGGCGGATGTGGGCGTGCCGCTGGTCGCCTTGGCGTCGCTGGACGTGCCCGCTTATCCAGCCGACGCTCTTCCGCCTGAATTGGCCGCGCTTCCGGTGGAAGATCCCGGCAGCCGCAGATTGTCGAAGTAGAGCCATGCGCGAACGGGTCAGGCTGGGCGTCAACATCGACCACGTCGCCACGGTGCGAAATGCGCGGGGAGGGACGCATCCCGATCCGGCGCGCGCGGCCGAGGCGGCGCTGGCTGCCGGGGCTGACGGAATCACCGCTCACCTGCGCGAAGATCGCCGCCACATCACCGACGCCGATATCGACGTGCTTAGCGCTCTTTGCTCCCGCGCTGGCAAGCCGCTGAATCTGGAAATGGCGGTGACGGACGAGATGCTGGCCATCGCTTTGCGCCACCGGCCCCACGCCGCCTGTCTGGTGCCCGAGCGGCGCGAGGAGGTCACGACTGAAGGCGGTTTGGCTGTCGCCGGTCACGAAGGACGGATTGCGCCCGTGGTCAAGGCGCTGGCGGACGCCGGCATCCGGGTGTCTCTGTTCATCGAACCGTCCGAAGCGCAGGTCGAGGCCGCCGCCGCCGTCGGCGCCAAGGTGGTCGAGTTCCACACCGGCCGCTACTGCCACCTGACCGATCCGGCAGAGCGAGAGGTCGAGTTCGAACGCCTGGCCGCCGCCGCCCACCAGGCCGACATCTTGGGGCTTGAGGTCCATGCAGGTCACGGTCTGGATTACGACACGGCCCCGCGCATGCTGGCGATTCCCGAAATTCGCGAGCTGAACATCGGCCATTTCCTGATCGGCGACTCGATCTTCATCGGCCTGGACGGGGCGATCCGCCGGATGCGAGCGGCGATGGATGCAGCCAAATGATCATCGGCGTCGGCGCAGATTTGTCTGACATCCGACGTATCCAGGCGTCTCTTGATCGGTTCGGGGATCGCTTCAAGACCCGCTGCTTCACTGAACTGGAACGCGCCCGATCGGATCGGAAGCCGGACCCGGCCTGGAGCTATGCCAAACGGTTCGCCGCCAAGGAGGCCTGCGCCAAGGCTTTGGGCACCGGGATGCGGGCCGATGTCTATTGGCGCGACATGGGGGTGGTGAACCTGCGTTCGGGCCAGCCGACGATGGCGCTCACCGGCCACGCAGCCGAGCATCTGGCGCGTCTGACGCCGCCCGGACACGAGGCGAAAATCCACCTG
>NZ_DAMBJX010000052.1:0-773 GCF_032067225.1 Brevundimonas vesicularis
GCTGGAGCCGCAAGGGATCAAGGTCTCGGTCAACGACTTCGTCATCAAGGCCGCCGCCCTGGCCCTGAAGATGGTGCCGGAGGCCAACGCCTCCTACACGCCCGAAGGCATCGCCATGCACCACAACGCCGATGTCTCCATGGCGGTGGCGATCGACGGCGGCCTGATCACCCCGATCATCAAAAAGGCCGAAACCAAGGGTCTGGCGCAGATCGCGACCGAGTCCAAGGACTTGGCCAAGCGCGCCCGCGACCGCAAGCTGAAGCCCGAAGAGTTCCAGGGCGGCACCTTCTCGGTGTCCAATCTGGGCATGTTCGGCATCAAGCAGTTCACCTCGATCATTAATGAGCCGCAGGGCTGCATCATGAGCGTGGGCGCGGGCGAGCAACGCGCGGTCGTCAAGAACGGCCAGGTCGTGCCGGCTACCGTCATGACCGTGACCCTGACCTGCGATCACCGCGTGGTGGACGGCGCGATCGGCGCCCGCTTCCTGCAGGCGTTCAAGCCGCTGATCGAAGATCCCGTCGCGATGCTGGCCTAAGGGGAGGGTGAGGTCATGACCTCGGTCTATGACTTCTCCGCCCGCGCCATCGACGGCACGGACGTTTCGCTCGATCGCTTTCGCGGTCAGGCGTTGTTGATCGTCAATACGGCGTCCAAGTGCGGCTTTACGGGGCAGTACGACGGCCTCGAAAAGCTGCACCGCGCGTTCGCCGATCAGCCGTTTGAGGTGTTGGGCTTTCCCTGCAACCAGTTCGGCGAGCAGGAGCCGG
>NZ_DAMBJX010000052.1:783-19826 GCF_032067225.1 Brevundimonas vesicularis
CCGGGCAAGGCGGCGGAAATCGCCGCCTTCTGCGACACCAGTTTCGATGTGACCTTCCCCTTGTTCGACAAGGTGGAGGTCAACGGACCGAACCGCCATCCGCTTTACGCCTGGCTAACCGAACAGAAGCGCGGTTTCCTGGGATCCAAGGCCATCAAGTGGAACTTCACCAAGTACCTGACCGACCGCGAGGGCAGGGTGGTCGCCCGATATGCCCCGCAGACTGAACCCGAGGCCATCAAGGCCGACATCGAGAAGTTGATCTAATGGCTGCTGAATTCGATCTCGTCGTCATCGGCTCGGGCCCCGGCGGTTATGTCGCGGCCATTCGAGCCAGCCAATTGGGCCTGAAGGTCGCCATCGTCGAGCGCGAGAACCTGGGCGGCATCTGCCTGAACTGGGGGTGCATCCCCACCAAGGCCCTGCTGAAGTCGGGCGAGAAGTTCGAGAGCCTGAGCCACCTGAAGGAGTACGGCCTGTCGGCGTCCGGTGCGTCGTTCGATTTCGACGCCATCATCCAGCGTTCGCGCGGCGTGGCCAAACAGCTGAATCAGGGCGTCGGCTTCCTGATGAAGAAGAACAAGATCGAGGTGATTGAGGGTTCGGCCAAGCTGGAAAAGGGCGCCGCCGCGCCAAAGGTCGTCGTCGCACTGAAAGCGGGTGGTTCGCGCGCTCTTGAGGCCAAGTCCGTCATGCTGGCCGTCGGCGCCCGCGCTCGCGCCCTGCCGCAGATCGGGCTGGAAGCCGACGGTGATCGCATCTGGGCCTATCGCGAGGCCATGGCGCCGAAATTCATGCCCAAGTCGATTGTCGTGATCGGTTCGGGAGCCATCGGGATCGAGTTCGGCAGCTTCTATCGCGCCCTAGGCTGTGACGTGACCGTGGTCGAAGCCGTGGATCGCATCATGCCGGTCGAGGACGAAGAGGTCTCCAAGGCTGCCCAGAAGTCGTTCGAAAAGCGCGGCATGAAGTTCAAGCTGGGCGCCAAGGTCACCAAGGTGAGCAAGGACGCCAAGGGCGTGAAGGTCGCCGTTGAGATCGGCGGCAAGGCCGAGACCTTGGAGGCCGAGGTCTGCATCTCCGCCGTGGGCATCACCGCCAACACCGACGGCATCGGCCTGGAAGAACTGGGTCTGGAAATGGACCGCGGCCACGTCAAGATCGACGGCCACTGCCAGACCAACGTCAAGGGCCTGTACGCCATCGGCGACTGCGCCGGCGCGCCCTGGCTGGCGCACAAGGCGTCGCATGAAGGCATCCACGCCGCCGAACATATCGCCGGCTACAAAACCCCCAATGTCCATTCGCCCATCGCCGGCTGCACCTATGCCCAGCCGCAGGTCGCCTCGGTCGGCGTCACCGAACAGGCCGCGCGCGCCGAGAAGCGCGAAGTGAAAATCGGCCGCTTCCCGTTCCGCGTGAACGGCAAGGCGATCGCCTCGGGCGACACCGACGGCTTCGTCAAGGTGATCTTCGACGCCAAGACCGGCGCCCTGATCGGCGCCCACATGATCGGCCACGAGGTGACCGAGATGATCCAGGGCTATGTCACCGCCATCACCATGGAGGCGACGGAGGAAGACATCCACGGGATCGTCTATCCGCACCCGACGATGTCGGAGGCCATGCACGAAGCGGCGCTGGACGCCTATGGGCGTGTGATCCACATCTAAGGCAGAGACTGAAACGGCCCCGGAGTGCTCCGGGGCCGTTTCTCGTTTCAGGCAGGCGGAGTCAGCGCTTCTTGCCCAATTCCGCCGCGATATCCTTGGTCATGTGCCCAACCTTGCGGTGGGCGGCGGTGATCTGGTCCTTGGTTACGCCCCAGCGTTTCATCCAGTATTCGACCGACTGACGTTCCGACAGATCAATGCGATCCTTGTCGATGAAGCCGCGCTTGTCCTTGAGGCCCGCCATCTTTGGCTCCATTCATTGCGTTAGAGCGCCGGGTTAGGCCTTCTCGACAAAGCTGTCGATCACGCGCTTCTCCCCGGCCTTTTCGAACTCGACCAGCAGTTTGTTGCCTTCGATGACACGCACGTTTCCGTAGCCGAACTTCTGGTGGAAGACGCGTTCGCCCTTTTTCCAGCCTGAGCTGGATTTGGGGTCGGCGGTGGCGATCAGGCGGCCGTCGCCCTCGATGACGGCCTTGCGCGCCAGGATCTTGGCCGGCGTCTGAGCGGCGGTGAAGGATTGGGCGCGTTTCCAGCCGGGGGAGGAATAACCGCTGCCAAAGGATGGCGCGTCGTCCCAGCGGCTCTTGGCCTCCTTCATGCCGGACGAAGCGCCGTAATAGCCTGTGTCGGATTGGGGATCGACGTGGGCGATAGGCAGTTCGTCGACGAAGCGGCTGGGCAGTTGCGAGGTCCAACGGCCATAGACCAGACGGTTGGCGGCGAAGCTGATCCGCGCGTCTTGCTTGGCGCGGGTGACGCCGACATAGGCCAGGCGGCGTTCCTCCTCGAGGCCCTTTTCGCCCTTTTCGTCGATGCTGCGCTGGCTGGGGAAGACGCCTTCCTCCCAGCCGGGCAGGAAGACCAGCGGGAACTCCAGCCCCTTGGCGCCGTGCAGGGTCATGATCTGCACCGCCCCGTCGCCGTTCGGATCGTCGCTGGTCGCGCGCTCCAGATCCATGACCAGGGAGACGTGCTCCAGATAGGCTTGCAGCGTCTCGAACTGCTGCATCGACTGGGTCAGTTCCTTCAGGTTCTCCAGGCGGGTCTGGCCGCTGGTGCGGTCGGCCTTCTGCATGTCGGTATAGCCGCTCTCCTCCAGCACCGTCTCCATGACCTGCCAGTGGGGCGTGGTCTCGGACAGTTGGCGCCAGCGGTCGATGTCGCGCACGAAGTTGGACAGGGCGGTGCGGGTGCGGGCCTGAAGCTCATCGGTATTGATCAGCCCCCGCACGGCCGTGAGGGCCGACAGATCGTGCTGGCGGGCCAGTTGCAGGATTTTCTGCACGCTGGTGTCGCCGATGCCGCGCTTGGGCACATTGACGATCCGCTCGAAGGCGAGGTCATCGTCTTCCGACAGGATCAGGCGCAGATAGGCGTGGGCGTCGCGGATCTCGGCGCGCTCGAAGAAGCGCGGCCCGCCGATGACGGTGTAGGGGATGGCCAGCATGACCAGGCGTTCTTCAAAGGCGCGCATCTGGAACGAGGCGCGGACCAGAATGGCCATGTCCTTGTATTTCAGGCCGGGTTCGCCGGCGTGGGGACGCCGCGCGGTCTCGATCTCGTCGGCGATCAGCCGGGCCTCGGCCTCGCCGTCCCAGACCCCGCGCACGCGCACCTTGTCGCCGCTGTCGTCCTCGGTCCAAAGGGTCTTGCCCAAGCGGTCGCGGTTGGCCGCGATCAGGCCGGACGCCGCGCCCAGGATATGACTGGTCGAGCGGTAGTTGCGCTCCAGCTTGACGATCTTGGCGCCGGGGAAGTCCCGCTCGAAGCGCAGGATGTTGTCCACCTCGGCCCCGCGCCAGCCGTAGATCGACTGATCATCGTCGCCGACGCAGCAGACGTTGCCGGTCGAGGCCGTCAGCAGCCGCAGCCACAGATACTGGGCGACGTTGGTGTCCTGGTATTCGTCCACCAGGATGTAGCGGAACCGACGGCGATATTCCTCAGCCAGGTCCGCATGCTGCGACAGGATGGTGATGTTGTGCAGCAGCAGATCGCCGAAGTCGCAGGCGTTCAGGCTGCGCAAACGCGCCTGATAGGCGGCGTACAGACCCTGACCCTTGCCGTTGGCGAAGTCCTCGCCCGGCGGCAGCTTGTCCGGCGTCCAGCCGCGGTTCTTCCAGTGATCGATCAGGCTGGACAGCGACTTGGGCGTCCAGCGTTTGGTGTCGATATTAGCCGCTTCCAGCAGCTGTTTCAGAACTCTTTCCTGGTCGTCGTTGTCCAGGATGGTGAAGCTGGATTTCAGCCCAACCAGTTCGGCGTGGCGACGCAGGATCTGGGCGGCGATGGAGTGGAAGGTGCCCAGCCAGCGAAGGCCCTCGGCCGAGGGACCGATCAGATGGGTGATCCGTTCGCGCATCTCTCGCGCGGCCTTGTTGGTGAAGGTGACGGCCAGAAGTTCCCACGGCTTGGCCCGGCCCGTCGCCAGAATGTGCGCCAGTCGCGTGGTCAGGACGCGGGTCTTGCCCGTGCCGGCGCCGGCAAGCACCAGCACCGGCCCCTCGGTCGTCTCGACCGCCTCGCGCTGCTCCGGATTCAGTCCCTTCAGATAATCGCGCGGCGCCTCGCCCTCGGGCGCACGAGCGCGCGCGAGGTCGGAAATGCGGGGGGCGGGAAGATCAGTCACAGGCGCAAAAATATCCGTCAGTCAGAATCGAACCGGAACATAAGGGGACCGCGCGGCAATGTCAGGGCCGCGCATGACGAATGCACGGAACCGTGCGGGCGAGGGTCGGTTCCTAGCTGCAATGCAGCACGACGATCACCAGCCAAGGCCGACGCGCCGCAAGCCGAACGGGCGGGCGGGCTGGATCGCCTTTGCCTTGGGCATGACCTCGATGTTCGCCATCATGGCGATCTGGGTGGCGGTCGTCGAAATGGGCGACGCCCCTTCAGATGAGGTGCAGTTGATCAGTCGATCGGAAGCGATAGACGACCATGGCAGGCGCGGCCGCAGCGACTAGCCGATTCTCCAGGCGGCGTTCACGTTTGACGTCCATGATCCGCCACCCAGTTCAGCGCCAGCAGGCGACAGGCGGAGGCGAGGGGACGTCGGCCACGACCGGCGTCGATCTCGGCCAGTAGCTGCGCCTTGCTGAGGCTGCGGGCCGCTGCGATCCGGTCCAGCACGGTCCAGAACTCCGGCTCCAGCGCCACCGACGTGGCATGACCGGCGAGGGCGACCGAACGTTTGCTGAGGCTGCTCAACGCGCGGACTTCAGCACGATCTCGGCCGAGGCCGGCGCGCCGTTCGTCAGGATCGCGTGGCGGGTGTCCGTAACGAAGACCAGAGCGCCGGCCGCGTCTCGGATCTCGGCGCGCGCGGCATAGGTGTGGCGCGGATCGATCTGAGATGTGGGAAAGCCAAGGGCGACGCGATAGGGCGGGGCGCCGGTCAGCGGCTCGCTGGTCTCGGCGAGAACCTTGGCGGGCGCGTCGGCCAGACTGACGTCCTCAACCCTGACGGTCAGGACATGGCCGGGCGGCAGCATGATCCGTTCGCGATAGGTGGCCGTAACGTTCACAACCGTCGTTCCGGTCGTCACATCCGGCGTGGCGGCGCAGGCAGCCAGGACCAGGGCTGCGGGCAGGATCAGGGGGGCGCTTCGCATGGCAATCTCCTTCGCGGCGTCCAGTGTGTCACACTCAGGCGCAAGACGTGAGGGCGCGTGGCGTCACGGCGTGTTATGCGGGCCGTCCACCGTCGGAGATCAACCTTTGAGCCGCCCCTTTGCGATCGCTGCGATCACCATCTGCGCCCTGATCTGGGGCACGACCTGGTACGCGATCACCCTGCAGCTGGGGCCGGTTGATTCCATCGTCTCCATCGTCTGGCGGTTTGGTCTGGCGTCGGCGGTGCTGTTCGCCTTCTGCGCCGTGACGCGACGGCCGCTGCGTCTGACGCGCAGCCAGCATCTGGCCGCCATCGGACAGGGCGCCTTCGTCTTCGCGGTCAGCTATGGCTTCGTCTATGCCGCAGAAGGGCAGGTGGCGTCGGCTGTGGTCGCGGTGATCTTCGCCGCCCTGGCCTTTGTGAACCTGATCCTATTTCGGCTGCTGGGTGGACAGAAGGCGGCACCAGCGGCGTGGATCGGCGCAGTACTGGGCGTCATGGGCGTCGGGGTCTTGTCCTACGGCCAGATCACTGCGGCCGGCGCTGGGCTCAATCCGGAGCTGGGCGTCCTTTTCGCGCTAACCGCTGTACTGGCTTCGGCGCTCGGCAACTGGTTCGCCTGGAAGGGACAGCAGGCGGGCGCGCCCGTTATGGCCGCCACGTCCTGGGCGATGGCTTATGGCACAGCCATGTTGGCGCTGTACGGCATGGCGACCGGCGTGACGTGGCGGATCAAGCCGACGCCGGACTATGTCCTGTCGCTGCTTTATCTCTCGCTGTTCGGGTCGGTGATCGCGTTCGGCTTGTACTTCACCATCGCGCGCCAACGCGGCTATGCCCTGGCCAGCTACATCTCGGCTCTGACGCCGCCCATCGCCATGCTGGTGTCGGTGCTGTTCGAGGGCGCGCGGTTCGGCTGGAGCGCCCTGATCGGCCTGGCGCTTGTGTTGGCGGGGCAGGTCATGCTGATCCGCGCGCCCAAGGCCTGAGCCGTCAGTCGTCGGATTTCGGCTCCAGCTTCTGACCGTCCAACTGCTTCTCGGCGCGATGACGCTCAAGAGCGGACAGGGTCTTCTCGGCCTTTGAGCGTCCATGGGCCAAGCGGTTGGCGACGGCCAGGGCCTTGTCTTCGGCCTTGGCGCGGGTCTTTCGCGCTCGGTTTAGATTGATGATCTCGCCCATGACTACGCCTTGGGCTTTTCGGCGGGGGGCGCATCGGCCGGCGGCTTGGCCGAGGGCTCGGGCGCCAGCACAGTCGGCACCTGAGACTCCGAAATCGTCGTCTGGGGGATGAAGGGCTGGTCCGCCGGGCGCTCGCCCAGCCGGGTCCAGGCATCGGCGCCGCGTCCGCGCTGACGCCCCAGTTCGAACATGGCCGTCATGGTCTCCTGATCGAACTTCAGGCTGGAGGCGGCGACATTGTCTGGAATGGCCGACAGGGCCATGTCCAGCCCATTGCGCCGCGCGAACGCCGCCGTCACCGCCAAGTGGATGCGCAGCGACGACTTGCTCATGCTGTCATAGGTCCGCGCCAGGATCCCCGACAGGCGGCCCGGCGTAACGCCGTCGTTGCGTCCGACCTGACCATTGACGATCACGTAGAGGGCGCCGACACGCCCTTCGTCCTTTGGGCGGGTCCAGAGCATCAGGTCTTCAGGAATAGCCAGGAACGGGGTGTTGACGCCGCCGTCGACGTGCATTTCCAGAACCACCTTGTCGTCGTCCTGAAGCCCGGCGATCAGGACAGGAGGAAAGACGCCGGGAATGCTGGCTGAGGCGACCAGCACCTCCTTGAACAGTTCGCGGGCGTTCTCGTCGCCCTGGGTCGCCAAAAGACCCATGTCCCAGATGACGGTTTCCTCGCTGTCCAGATCGGTCGTCGCCACCAGCAGGCGTCGGCCCTTGGCGTGCTCGCGCGCGACGGCCTGCATCAGTTCAGGGGTGACGTTCTCGTCCACCAGATTGCGCAGGACCTGCGACGAGAACAGGCTCGGGTTCAGGAAGGCGGCGAAACTGCGCCAGCTCAGCAAATTGCTGGCGGCGCCGCTGGTGTAGGCGTGCTGAAGTTCGTCGTCCCAATCCGATCCAAGAAAGGCGAACGGCGCGGCGAGGGCCCCCGTGCTGACGCCGGTGACCACGTCGAACGCGGGGCGATCGCCCTGTTCGGTCCAACCGACCAGCAGCCCTGCGCCGTAGGCCCCGTTTGCGCCGCCGCCAGACAGCGCCAGGATCGAGGTTGGCTTGTCGGGCCGAAGTCGCTGACCAATTTCCTGGGTGAAGGCCTGCAGACGCGCGCTGTCGCTGGCGCGGATGCGAGGGTCTTCCGCCTTGACGAGCGTGCCGTCTGCAATCCGAAGAGGGCCAGTCGGGCGATCCAGCGTCCCACACGCCGACAAGGCCAGGGCCATAAGGACGCCGAATAGGCCCGATCCAATCCGCCGCATATCTCGAGTTCCGGTTCCGTGTGAACGCCGGCTTCTATCGCGTCCTGGCCAATCCTGTCATCAAGGCGATGAACAAGCGTCGCCGTTTGAAACCGTCGCAGGCTGGGTGTGTTCTCATCGGCAGGACAAACCAAACTGCTGGAGATACACATGGTTGACGTTTCGCTCATCAAGGAACACCTCGAAGTCGTAGGCTCAGACGGCGGTCACGTGGGCCGTGTCGATCACGTCCTAGGCGACCAGATCGAACTGGCGAAGCTGGATTTCGCCGGCGGCTTCAAGCACCACATGATCCCGGTAAGCTGGGTCGAACGGGTCGATGACAAGCATGTCCATCTGAGCCTGACCCAAGACGACGCCAAGGCGCGCTGGACCGAGAAGCCGCACTAAGGCCGATCTGAAGCCGATTTAATAAAGGCCCCGCTGCACAAGCGGGGCCTTTTGCTTATCTGAGATGTGTCGCATTGGGCGACATTGGAGCCTGTCTTGATGCGTCTGATCCTGAATGTCCTCTGGCTCATCTTCGGCGGCTGGATTTCCGGCCTGCTGTGGCTGCTGGGCGGCGCGATCCTGGCGCTGACCGTCGTCGGCCTGCCGTGGACGTTCGCAGCGTGGCGCATCGCCAGCTATTCGTTCTGGCCCTTCGGCCGCGAGATCGTGTGGCAGGACACGCATCCCGTCGCTGGCTGTGTCGGCGTCGTGTTGAACGTCGTCTGGTTCATCGTGGCCGGCTGGTACATCGCCCTGACGCATTTGATCATCGCCGTGGCGGAGTTCGTCTCCATCATCGGCATTCCGTTCGCGCTGAAGGATATCGAACTGGCCAAGCTGGCGCTGGCGCCGGTCGGCCGCACCATCCGCGACAAGGCCTGACCCAAACGAAAACGCCGACGTCAGACGACGTCGGCGTTTCAAAAAGCTCGATCTTGGAGGGGTCAGCCCGGCGAGATCATCTTCTCCGGCCGCACGGCTTCATCGAACTCCGCGTCCGTCAGATAGCCGCCGCCGACAGCCTCTTCGCGCAATGTTGTGCCGTTCTTGTGCGCGGTCTTGGCGATCTTGGCGCACAGGTCATAACCTAGCTTGCCGTTCAAAGCAGTGACCAGCATCAGCGAGTTGTTCAGGCCGCGCGCAATATTATCCTCGCGCGCCTCGATGCCGACGACGCAGTTGTCGGTGAAGCTGATGGCCGCGTCGGCGACCAGGCGCACCGACTGCAGGAAGTTGTAGGCCATCACGGGATTGTAGACGTTCAGCTCGAAATGGCCTTGCGAGCCGGCGAAGGTCAGGGCGGCGTTGTTGCCGAACACCTGGACGCAGACCTGCGTCAGGGCCTCGCATTGGGTCGGATTGACCTTGCCGGGCATGATCGACGAGCCCGGCTCGTTTTCCGGCAGCGCCAGTTCGCCCAGACCCGAACGCGGGCCGGAGCCCAGGAAGCGGATGTCGTTGGCGATTTTGAACAGGCTGGCGGCGACCGTGTTGATGGCGCCGTGGCTGAAGACCATGGCGTCGTGGGCGGCCAGGGCCTCGAATTTGTTCGGGGCCGTGGTGAAGGGCAGGCCGGTGATCTCGGCGATCTGGGCCGCAACCTTTTCGGCGAAGCCGATGGGCGCGTTCAGGCCGGTGCCGACGGCGGTGCCGCCCTGCGCCAGTTCCATCAGGGCCGGCAGCGTCTGCTCGATGCGCTTGATGCCGTTCTCGACTTGTTGCGCATAGCCCCCGAACTCCTGGCCCAGCGTCAGAGGCGTGGCGTCCTGGGTGTGGGTGCGGCCGATCTTGATGATGTGGGCCCAGACCTTGGCCTTGGCTTCCAGGGCGGCGTGCAGATGTTTCAAGGCCGGGATCAGGTCGTTGACCACCTGCTCGGCGCAGGCGACGTGCATGGCCGTGGGATAGGTGTCGTTGGACGACTGGCTCATGTTGACGTGGTCGTTGGGGTGGACGGGCTTCTTGGAGCCCATCTCGCCGCCCAGGATCTCGATGGCGCGGTTCGAGATCACTTCATTGGCGTTCATGTTCGACTGGGTGCCCGAACCCGTCTGCCAGACCACCAGCGGGAAGTGGTCGTTCAGCTTGCCTTCGATAACCTCATTGGCGGCCTTGATGATGGCGTCGGCCAAGGCCGGATCCAGCTTGCCCAGGTCGCGGTTGGTCTCGGCGGCCGCACGCTTGACGATGCCCAGGGCGCGCACGACCGGCAGGGGCTGCTTTTCCCAACCGATCTTGAAGTTTCCGAGCGACCGCTGCGCCTGAGCGCCCCAGTAGCGATCGGCGGCGACTTCGATCGGGCCGAAGGTGTCGGTCTCTGTGCGGACGTTGCTCATGCGCGTAAATCTCGTCTCTCAGGCGTGGCGATGGGTTGCGCGGCGGTGTAGCACGAGAGCCATGCAGGGCAAGAAGAGCGCGGATATGAGACGAGGGTTGATCACCGTGGCGGCGCTGTCGGCGCTTTTGGCGCTAGCCGGCTGCGCGACTGTGAAGCCTGAACCCACAATGCCCCGGGTGGCCCTCGATACGACAGCCGGCACGATTGTGCTGGCGCTGAATGCAGCCGCTGCGCCGATCACGACATGCAACTTCATCGGCTACGTCGTGACCGGTGATTATGATGGGGGCACGTTCTTCCGAACAATCAACCGCAATACCAACACCGCCAGCCGCTATCCCATCGACGTAGTCCAGGCGGCGACGCCACGCGGCAGCGACGACGCCTCGCGGCCGCCGATCATTCTCGAACGGACACGAGACACTGGCCTGCGTCATACGGCGGGCGCGGTGTCCATGGCGCGGGACGGACCGGACAGCGCCACATCCAGTTTCTTCATCGTCACACAAGATACGCCGAGCCTGGACTTTGGCGGAGGGCGGAATCCTGACGGTCAGGGCTTCGCCGCATTCGGCGCTGTGGTCGAAGGGCTGGATGTCGCTCGCAGAATTCAGCGGATGCCCGCGAATTCTGAGGAGCAGCTTACGCCGCCCGTAACGATACGCTCTGCGCGCTTGCTGGATGCTGCGCCCGCCGTCTGCATAACGTCGATGCGACCGTGACCGCCGGCTGGACCGGGACCGGCAAGGTCAGGGCGCGCGAGGATGGCGATGCGGTCGAGATCATCATCGACGGCCTGACGACCCAGGCCAAATACTACAAGCCGCTGGTCTATGAGTTCATGCGCAAGGAATGGCGCGGAGCCAGGCCGTCATGGGGCGATCATGTCGTCGAAATCCGCATGGAACATGTCGGCGAGCCGCCGTGGATGGACCTCGACAACCTGGCCAAGGCCTTGCTCGACTCCATCAAGGGCTACCTTTTCCACGACGACGCTCAGGTCGCGCGGCTGCTGGTCGAAAGACGCGAGGGCGAACGAGAACGGATCCTGATCCGCTCCTATCCACGCAAGGACTGACGGCGGCTATTTCTTGCGGAACTGGTCCAGCGAAACGACCTTGGGGCCGTCCGAAATCGGCGGCATGTCCTGGGGCGGGGTCGGCTCGTCTTCGACCTCGTCCAGAAGCTGCGGGTCTTCGAACTGCAGCAAGAATTGGACGCTGGGATCGTAGAAGCGCGTGATCGCGGAATAGGGGATGACCAGGCTCTTGGGCATGCCGCCGAAGCGCAGCTTGACCGAGAAACGCTCAGGCTCGACGCGCAGGTCGTCGTACTGGTGCTGCAGAACGACCGTCATCTCTTCCGGATATTTCGCCAGAATGTCGGGGGCCACGCTGACGCCGACGGCGCGCGTCTTGAAGGTAATGTAGAAGTGGTGAGCGCCGGGCAGGCCCTCGGCCAGCACGCGTTCCAGCGCGGCGCGCATGACGCCGCGCAGGGCTTCCTGCGCCAGCTGTTCGTACCGCATCTCATCGACCGGAGGGGCCTGGTCGCTCATCGTCACCTCACATCAGAGCGCGACTGATAGCGGCGCAGGGCCGTAGGCGAAAGGTGTCATGAAGGTAAAGCGCCGGGATTCTGTTGCCAGGCTCCCGACAGACCCCGCCCAAGGATCTGAACCCCTAGGACTTAAGATTCGAAATCACTCGAACCGCATTACGCGGCGAGAGCGACTTCTCCAGCGAAGTTATCGTTCGCAGTTAGAAAATGGCCCGATACGGTGGGCCAGGACGAGCGAAAGCAATCCTCTTTACACGTCCGTCGATGCTAGTCGGCCCCATGCTGCCTCCGCCGATAACGCGGGGAGAAAGTTGGTGGAGCCGCCGGGAATCGCACCCGGGTCCGGTCCGCTTATTACAAGCGCGTTTATCGCTATAGTCCGGCCGAAACCGGACCAGACGAATATAGGCGCAGCCGTGAGGCATTCCAAGCGCCGGATTGCACTCAGGCGCGGCGCCACTCCGGCGTCTGGTTTCGGAACCACGTCAACTGACGTTTGGCGTAGTTGCGGGTGGCTTGTTTCAGGGCGGCGATCGCGCCGTCGCGGGCCAGATCGCCGGATAGGTAGGCGGCCAGTTCTCTGACCCCGACCGCCTTCATGGCGGGCAGGGCGGGGTTCAATCCACGGTCCATGAGGGCTTGGACTTCGTCTATCGCTCCCTGATCGATCATCAGGTCCACGCGCTGGTCGCAGTTTGCATAGAGTTGCTGGCGCTCAGGCTCCCTGACCCATCCGGTCCATGAATCCGGCGCCAACAAGGGCTGAGTGTCGGCCTTCCAGGCGCTGAGCGCACGACCGCTGGCGATGAAAACGCTCATGGCTCGAACCAGTCGCTGTCGGTCTCCTTGTTCGATGGCCTGCGCCGCCTCGGGATCGATCTGGGCAAGGCGTTGACGGAAACCTGCCTCGCCCAGCGCCGTGTAGTCGGCTTCCATCTGATCGCGCACCGCGCTCGGCACCGCAGGAATATCGGCTAGGCCGCGTGTCAAGCTGGTGAAATAGAGACCAGTCCCGCCTACGAGGATGGCCGGCCGGCCTTTGTCACGGAGGTCGTCGACCAACGCCATGACGGCGCGGCTCCAGCGTCCGACCGACCAGGCGTCGGCCGCATCTGCGACGCCATACAGTCGATGGTCGGCCTGGGCTTCATCCTCCGCCGAGGGGCGGGCCGTCAGGATACGCAGGTCGGCGTAAAGCTGCTGGCTGTCGGCGTTGATGATCACCGCACCCGTTTCGCGCGCCATCTTAAGCGCGAGCGCCGACTTGCCCGAGGCGGTAGGGCCGGCGATCAGGGTGATTGGGGGCTGCTGGGACAAATCGCGGCTCGCGGGACGGGTTCGAGGGCGATAGAACGCGCGCATCATCGCCCGCAAGTCCCTTGGAGACCGCCTTGGTCGAACGCACCGTCGTCATCGCCGCCCTCGACTCCGTCATTGATCCGGTTTCCGGCCAGGGGTTGGTCGCCGCCGGTCTGGTTCAGGGTCTGGTCGTGGCTGAGGATCGCGCGGGGTTTGCTCTGGAAGTCGATCACACCCAAGCGGCCGCCTACGCCCCGGTCCGTGACGCGGCGGAGGCTGCGCTAAAGGCCATTCCCGGCATGGCGCGCGTTTCGGTCATTCTAACCGCTGAGACCAAGCCGGTTGCTGCGCCGCGCACGGCGAGCCTGTCAAAGGCGGCGGTCGATCAGGGCCGCGCCAAGGCGCCGGTCCCCACCGATCGTCCGGCCCATGTCCGCCGCGTGCTGGCCGTCGCCAGCGGCAAGGGCGGGGTGGGCAAGTCCACGGTCGCCGTAAATTTGGCCGCTGCGCTTTCGGCGCGCGGGCTTTCGGTCGGCATTCTTGACGCCGACGTGTATGGGCCGTCGCTGCCGACTATGCTGTGCATCAGCGGTCAGCCCGCCTACGAGAACGGCGCCATCGTGCCGCACGTCGCTCACGGGCTGAAGGCCATGTCGGTCGGCCTTCTGACCAAGATGGACGACGCCATGATCTGGCGCGGACCGATGGCGTCGCAGGCCATCACGCAGATGCTGACCCAGACGCGTTGGGGGACAGCTGATGCGCCGCTGGACGTGCTGGTGGTCGATCTGCCGCCGGGCACGGGCGACGTGCAACTGACCTTGATCCAGAAGACGCCGCTGGATGGGGCGGTGATTGTGTCGACGCCGCAGGAAGTGGCCTTGGCCGATGCGCGGCGCGCCCACACCTTGTTCCAGCGCGTCAATGTCCCGACGTTGGGCCTGATCGAGAATATGAGCGGTCCGGTCTTTGGTGAAGGCGGGGGGAGGGCCGAGGCCGAGCGCCTATACATCCCGTTTTTGGGCGCTTTGCCGCTGGACGCCGCCTTGCGAGAGGGCGGCGATGCCGGGCGACCGCTTGTCGCATCCGATCCTCACGGCGATATCGCCGGCCGTTTCGCCGAAATGGCCGCGCACGTCTCTGCGGCGCTTGGGCTTTAGAAAAAGCCGAGGCAAGGGGTTTTCAAACGCAACCCTGTTCGCCACCTTGGGTGCTACAGATATCCAAGGAGTTCCGATGAGCCTCGACGCCCTGTTCAGCCCCTTCACGATCAAGGGGCTGACCCTGCCCAACCGCATCGTCATGGCGCCCATGACGCGGTCCTTCTCGCCGAACGGCGTCCCGACCTCCGACGTCACCGCCTATTATCGCCGTCGCGCCGAGGGCGGGGTGGGCCTGATCGTGACCGAAGGCACGGTCGTCGAGCGTCCGGCGGCGCGCAACGACGCCAATGTTCCGGTTTTCCACGGCGAAGCGCTGCCGGAATGGAAGTCCGTGGTGCAAGAGGTTCATGCCGCCGGCGGTCTGATCGCGCCGCAGATCTGGCACGTCGGCTCTGCGCGCGGACGCGGCGATGACTGGGCGCCTCTGGGCAAGGTGGATAGCCCATCGGGCATGACCATGCCGGGCAAGACCAAGCTGGAGCCGATGACGGAGGAAGATGTCGCCGACACCATCGCCGCTTTCGGCCGGTCGGCCCGCGCGGCTCGCGACCTCGGCTTCGACGCTGTCGAAATCCACGGCGCCCACGGCTATCTGATCGACCAGTTCTTCTGGGGCGGCCTGAATGCGCGCGAGGACCGCTGGGGCGGACCGACCATCGCCGACCGCGCCCGCTTCGGCGCCGAGGTCGTGAAGGCGGTGCGTGAAGGCGTCGGCGACGACATCCCCGTCATCCTGCGCCTGTCGCAATGGAAGCTTCAGGATTACACGGCCCGCATTGCCGATACGCCGGAACAGATGGTCGAGTGGCTGACGCCACTATCGGACGCCGGCGTCGATGTCTTCCACTGCTCGCAGCGCCGCTTCTGGGAGCCGGAATTTGAAGGCTCTGACCTGAACTTCGCCGGCTGGACCAAGAAGCTGATGGGCAAGCCCACGATCACCGTCGGGTCCGTGGGGCTGGACGGTGAGTTCATCGCGGCCTTCGGCGGCGAAGGTTCAAAGCCCGCCTCGCTGGACGGTCTGCTGCGCCGTCTGGAGAACGAGGAGTTCGACCTAGTCGCCGTCGGCCGTGCGCTGCTGGCCGATCCTCAGTGGGTCGCCAAGATCCGCGACGGCCGCGAAGACGAGCTGCGTAACTTCGAGCGTTCGGACCTGATGACCCTGTCCTGATCGAGAGACGTCGAGCCGGTTATGCCGGCTCGACGATCACGCCCGTGCCGTAGCACAGCACCTCGGTCACGCCCGGCATGATCTCCGTCGCGTCGTAGCGGACGGCCAGGATGGCGTTGGCGCCGTGGGCCTGGGCATGTTTGACCAGTTCGTCATATGCTTCCTGACGCCCGGCCTCAGCCAGCTTCACATAGGCGCCGACGCGGCCGCCCAGCATGGACTGGACCCCGCCGATGGCGTCGGAGATGGCGTTGCGAGAGCGCACCGTGACACCGCGCACCAAGCCGATGTGGCGCGTGACGCGAAAGCCGGGCAGGTCGTTGGTCGTGGTGACGTACATCTGTTTCTCCTAACGGCGTTCCAGCACGCGGAAGATGAAGGCGTGATCGTCCTTTTCGCCCGCCGGGTGCGATTCAGACGATACCTCGATCCAAGCTGTTTCGTCGAATGCCGGAAAGACCGCGTCGCCTTCGGGCGAGGCCTCTACCTCGGTGATGTACAGGCGCCTGGCGCGGGGCAGGGACGCCTCGAACAGGGCGGTGCCGCCGATGATGCAGATCTCATCGACGCCATCGTCCTCGGCGGTTTCGCGTCCGATCTCGATGGCCTCGTCCAGAGTGGCGCAGACCAGCGCGCCCTTGGACATGCCGTCGGTTTCGTAGGATTCGTCACGCGTCAGCACGATGTTCAGCCGACCGGGCAGAGGCTTCAGCGGCAGGCTCTCCCAGGTCTTTCGGCCCATCAGGCAGGGCTTGCCCGAGGTGATGGCCTTGAAGCGCTGCAGGTCGCTGCGCAGCCGCCAGGGCAAGGCGCCGTTTCGGCCGATGACGCCGTTGCGTCCACGCGCGACGACCAGGGAAATGAGGGGCTGGGGCAAGAACCTTGACCGTATCGATGCGTTGAGGTGGCCCATCCCATGGACGCGAGCCCCGTCATGAGCAAGTACATCCCCGCCATCGTAGTCGGTTTCGTAGTCGCGTTCGTCATCAGCGGTGGGCTGGCGTTCTTGTTCTCATCCGCCGGAGCCGACGCCGGCTATCTGCCGATGATGGTCGGCGCCTTCTTGGGTGTATTCACCGCCTACATCATGGCCAATCTGGCGGGCACAAAACTTGGGAGGTCGGCGACGGCGGAGCAGAAGCAGGCCGCACTGGCGTTTCGCCCTTAGTTTCACGATCAGGCTTTGCTGATCGTCTATCGCGAAGGCTTCGTGGGCAAGGCCGCCGGAATGAACCTGTCGGTGGACGACAAGTTCGTGGCGCAGCTGAAGAGCCCGCGTTTCACCGCCATTTCGGTCTCGCCGGGCGGACACCAGGTGTCGATGGCGTTCGGCGGTCTGGCGGGCAAGCAGAACAAGCCGACGCTTGAGGGATTCATTGCTGCGCCCGGCGACGTGATGGCGTTTCGCGCCACCCAGCAGATGGGCATGATGAAGAACCGGATCGTGGTCGAGCGCATCGAAACGGACGACGCCCTGGTCGCGCGTCTGAAGCCGATGATCATGATTGCGCCAGAGATTTAGAATTAGGCCTGAGGCTCCAGCCACTTCAGCCATTTGCGCTGCATGGCCTTATCCAGATCGACACCCGCCCGCGCGCAGTAGATAAGCAGCATCCCCAGCACATCCGCCGCTTCGTCACCCAGCGCCTGGCTGTCGGGCGCTCCTCTTGCTCGGCCGGTCAGACGCAGATGCTCGGCGGTCAGTTCGCCAAGCTCTTCCTGAAGCTTGAGCAGGGCCCAGTCGCGGTCGCGGTCGATATCGTGCTCGGCGGCGTAAATGTCGGAGATGCGAAGCACCGACGCGGACAGATCGCGCAAATCCATCCGTTCAACGACGCTCGACGCTGACGCCGTCCGCCGCGAAGGCCTGAAGGCGCGACCGGGCGTCGGCGTCGTTCAGCGCATAGGCGTCGAGGAAATCCTCCGTCGCCCGGATGATCTGATCAAACTGCTCGCCTTGCGCCGTCCCCGGCAGCTGGTGGTCAGCGCCCGCGAAGATCATGAGAGTTTTGTCGCCGGCCGGGCTGTTGTCGAACGGCGCGCGATGATCGCGCCAATCGCTGACGAAGCCAGGCACCAGATCCTGATCGCCGGTGATCACCAACAGCGGACGGTCAAGCGTGCGGTAGCTGTCGGAGGTGACGAGGCCGGGGATCGAGCCGGCCGAGGAAAAGGCGATCACGCCTTTTACCGCCGGGTCGCCTGCGGGGCCCGCTGCCGTGACGGTGCCGCCCTCGATCACGGACATCAGAGAGCCGAACGAATGCCCCGCCACGATCAGCGGCTTGTCCGAATGCGCATGAGCGGCGATGCCGCGTGCGACGCCCAGGTCGATCAGCCTGGTCGAGAAGGCGGCGCGATTGTCATATTTCTCATGTTCGGGATGGCGCAGAGAATCGACGTGAAGCGGTGCGATTACCGTGAAGCCATGCAACGCCCAAGCCGACAGAATGCGGGCATAGGCCGTCGGCGAGCCGTTATAGCCGTGACTGAACACCACCACGCCGCGTTCGACCGGGGCGGTCCAGATGCTGATCGGTATGGCCCGACCGTCCGGCGCCGGAACCCTGATTTGGACCGGCGTGATCTCGGCGGCTTCGACGGCGGATGAGACCGGCTGGGCGATCGCCGACGCTCCGGGCGTCGCGAGCAGAATGAGACTAAGAGAGAAGGCGCGGATCATCGTGAATGACCTTAAACGGCGACGGCGGCCTTTATGTGCGGCCAGGCTTCGTAGCCCTCGAGGGTGAAGTCCGAGAGATCGAAGGCGAACAGGTCGGTCTTGGGCGCGATCTGCATGACGGGCAGGGGCAGGGGCTCGCGGGTCAGCTGAAGCTCGGCCTGTTCGAGGTGGTTCAGATAAAGGTGGGCGTCGCCGAAGGTGTGGACGAAGTCGCCCGGCTCCAGCCCCACGACCTGGGCCAGCATCATCGTCAGCAGGGCGTAGGAGGCGATGTTGAAGGGCACGCCAAGGAAGACGTCGGCGCTGCGCTGGTACAGTTGGCAGGACAGCTTTCCGTCAGCGACGAAGAACTGGAACAGGCAGTGGCAGGGCGGCAGGGCCATGTCGTCGACATCGACCGGGTTCCAGGCGGTCACGATGTGGCGACGGCTGTTCGGGTTGGTCTTCAGGCCGTGGACCAGTTTCTCGATCTGGTCGATGGCGCGGCCGTCCGGCGCAGTCCAGGACCGCCATTGCTTGCCATAGACCGGACCCAACTCGCCCTCGGCGTCGGCCCATTCGTCCCAGATGCGAACGCCATTGTCCTTCAGATAGGCGATGTTGGTCTCGCCACGCAGGAACCACAGCAGTTCGACGATGATCGACCGCAGATGCAGCTTCTTGGTTGTCAGGACCGGGAAACCCTTGGACAGATCGAACCGCATCTGACGGCCGAAGACGCCCAGGGTGCCGGTGCCGGTGCGATCGTCGCGGCGCACCCCATTGTCGAGGATGTCGCGCAGCAGGTTCAGATACTGCCGCTCGGGATGATCGGCCGGCGCGGCGGCGATGCGAGCTTGGACACCGGCATGGATCATCTGAACGGTCATGAAACGAAGGTGCCTCAGATTTGCGATTCGCGGTGGTGGCAAATCGGCGTCGTCCACAGAATTGATTCGGTTGGGCAGGACGAAGCGTCCTCGCGCTTTCGCTGCGAAGTTGGTGGAGGGCTGGACGGAGCGCCGGGCCTTCGCCCGGAGTTCTGTGATGTGATTACCGTTTCGACGAAGGGTATGACGCTCCGCGCGGAAGGTTGGCCTGCAAGCTCGGGGCGCCGAGCGGT